>JBPCNM010000041.1:0-3879 GCA_051001255.1 Solirubrobacteraceae bacterium | reverse complement strand
CCCAGCTTCGGAGTCGAGCGACGAGCGAACACCGATCGCGCTGCCTTCCGCGCGTATGACGACCGTGTCGGTGCCGCACAACGGAAGCCACGACGCGGAGCACCAGGGAAAATCGCCGAATGCATCGCCGCTTGCGGGCTCGCCGATCGACTTCGCGCGCATGATCGAAGGCCACTGGCTCGGCATCACCCGCTGGTGGCACACCAAGATCAGCAACGGCCTGCTCGAAGGACTCAACAGCCTCATCCAAGCCGCCGAACGCCGCGCCCGCGGCTACCGCTCCACCCGCAACTACATCGCCATGATCTACCTCGTCGCCGGTCATCTCGACCTCTCAACCCACACGAAATAGCGAAGAGCCGTTCAGACCCTGCTCCTCGCGCAAGGCGACAGTGAGACGCTCGTCAAGAGCCGCTGGCATGAGACCGCTCCTCTTCGTCCGAAGCAGGATTGCCAGAGTGGAACGCGCTGCGCGCTGATTGATGCGATGATGCGGTAGCATCCATCTCTACGTGCGCACGACGCTGAATCTCGACGACGATCTCGTGGCCGCCGCTCGCGAGTTGGCCGTCGCGAACCGCCGCTCCCTAGGTTCCGTGATCTCCGAGTTGGCGCGGCGTGGGCTCACTCCCGCGCGGGTCGAGGCCGACGGCGACCTGCCGGTGATCCGTGTGCCGGCCGGCACGCCGGCGATCACGCCGCACATGGTTCGGCGCGCCCTCGACGAGGACTGAAGACGCACCCATGGCGCTACTGGACGTCAACGCCTTGGTGGCGCTCGCCTGGGACTCGCACGTTCACCACCAAGCGGTGCGCGCGTGGTTTGCCGCGAAGAGCGTGGACGGATGGGCAACCTGCCCGGTCACCGAGAGCGGTTTCGTCCGCGTGTCCTCCAATCCCAAGGTGCTTCCGAGCTTCATCGCCGTCGAAGCCGCCCGTGGCGTCCTCTCGGCGCTCTGTGAGGTTGGCGGTCACCGTTTTCTGGTCAACGACGTTTCGCTCAGCGACCCCGACGTCCCGCCGATCGTCGGCCATCGGCAGGTGACCGACGCGCAGCTTCTGACACTCGCGCGGCGGCACGGTATCCCCGTGGTGACGCTCGACGCCGGGCTTGCCGCGCTAGCCGGAGGTCGCGACGTGGAGTTGCTCGCCACCTGAGCCCGTTGGCTGTTGCTGTCCACCTGCTCGGCGTTGATCGACGTCTGGACCGCTAGACGTCGGACAAGAGCTCCTGCGCGCGCCGGATGCCGGCCTCGTCGCGCCGGTGGAAGTTCCACTGGGCGACGCGCTCGGTGTCGATGAGGCCGGCGCGGCGCAGGATCTCCAGGTGGCGTGACACCGTGGGCTGCGAGACGCCGACCTCGCGGGCGATGACGGAGACGCATGCGCCCGCATCGCTGAGATCGCCCTCACGCTGGGACATGAAGTTGCTGCGCGGGTCCTTGAGCAGCTCGAGGATGCGCAACCGCACGTCTGAGGCGAGTGCGCGCGCGACGTCGACGCGGTCCATCCGACAAGCGTACGTTGCGCCGCTGTCCATTGCTCTATAGCATTCTCGCTATGGACGAAGGCTTCGTGCAACGCACGCCGGAGCGAGCTCGCGCGGAGCTCGCCGACGCGGGGCGGCGCGCGCGAGGGGGACGGCCGGCGCGTCCCCTCGAGGGCGTGCGGATCGCGTGGAAGGACACGTTCGACCTCGCGGGCTATCCGACGCGGGCGGGGACGCGGTTCCTCGGCGAAAGCCCTGCGGCGCGCGATCACCCGCTGGTCGCGGGCCTGGCGGCCGCCGGGGCGATCTGCGTGGGCAAGACGGCGCTCACCGAGCTCGCGTGCTCGGTGCTCGGCGAGAACGACGCCGTCGCCGCCCCGCGCAACCCGCACTCGCGCACGCCGCGCGTCTGCGGCGGCTCGTCGTCGGGGTCGGCCGTCGCCGTGGCGCGCGGCGTCGTGGACGCCGCGCTCGGCACCGACTGCGGCGGCTCGGTGCGCCTGCCCGCCACGTGGTGTGGCGTCGTCGGGTTCAAGCCGACGACCGTCCCGATCGACCCGAGCGGGTACATGGCGTTCTCACCGACGCTCGACACGCTCGGGCCGCTGGCGCCGACGGTCGCCGGCGCGATCGCGATCCACGAGGCCGCGCGGGACGCAACGCTCGCTGCCTCGCCTCCGGGGCGGCTCCGGCTGGCAGCGTTGCCCGTGCCGGCACCGCTGCGGCCCGATCCGGCCACGGCCGCGGTCCTCGACCGGGCGCTGCACACGCTCGCCCGCCGGCTGCCGTTCGAGGACCCGCCTCGCTGCGACCCGCTCGGGTGCGCCCACGACGCCAGGCGCCGGACGGGCTCGCTGGCGGCGCTCGAGGGCGCCGCGCTCTGGCGCGATCGCGTGCGCGCAGCGGGCGACCGGGTCTCTGCCCGCCTCTCGCGGTGGTTCGACGCCGTCGAGTCGCCCGCGGGCGGGGCCCACGTAGCGGCACTGCACGCCGAGCGGCGCGCGGCGATCGCCGCCTTCGACCGCGCGGTGCCCGCGGGCACCGTCCTCGCCCTGCCCGCGAGCCCGATCGAGCCCCCGACGTTCGCCGCGCTCGAGCAGCCCGGCGCCTACGACGCCCTCTACGCGCGGTCGCACAGCCTGCTGTGGCCCTTCAACCACCTCGACGCCGCGGCGATCACCATCCCGTGCGGGCACACCGCGCGCGGGCTGCCCGTCGGGCTGCAGCTCGTCGCGCCCCGCGGCCGAGACGGCGACGTCCTCCGCGCCGCCCAAGCCGCCGAGTCGGTCCTTGCGCCGTGAGCTGCGCGCCGCGCCTGAGCGAGCACCTCGACATCGCGCTGCACAGCTACAGCTGCCGCCTGCGCTTCCTGCACGAGCCCGGCTACGACGTCCTCGCGTTCCTCGACGACGCCGCGGCGCGCGGCTACACCGGCGTCAACCTCAGCCTCTCGGGACCCGACAACGACCGACTACCACCCCACCGGCACCTCGGCGGCGACAGCCCCGAGCACCTCGATGCCGTCACGCGCCGCCTGGCCCAGCACCGCCTCAGCGTCGAGCTCGACACCGACACGGTCGAGCCCGGGCGGCTCGCGGAGGCGCTCGAGATCGCCGGGCGGCTCGGTGCCCGGGTCCTGCGCACCTTCACCCACCACCCCTACGGCCCGGGCCTCGCGGCCGCCACCGAGCGCGACCTGCGCGCCGCGCTGCCCGCGGCCGAACGGACAGCGGTCACGATCGCGCTGGAGAACCACGAGGAGCTCACCGGCCCCGAGCTCGCCGGGATCGCCAGACGGATCGACCACCCCCGGATGCGCCTGCTGTTCGACTACGGCAACGGGCTCCCCGTCCTCGAGCGCCCCGAGGACGCCTTCGAGGCCATGCGCCCGTGGGTCGCGGCCTGCCACGTCAAGGACGTCGTCCTGGTCGCGGCCGAGCACGTCCCCGAGGGCGTTCCCGCCGCGGCCGGCGTCCCGCTCGGCCAGGGCGCCCTGGACCTCGCCGGCCTGACGCGCGCCGTGCTCGCCACCGGGCTGCGGCGCCTGTGCGTGCAGAACGTCTGGGGCTACCACGTGCCGCTCGGCAAGCTGCGACCCGTCGACCGCGCCGACCCGCGGCTCGGGCACGGCACGTTCGCCTACGCACACCCGCCCCACGACCCCGCACGGATCGCCTTCGACCCCGAGGCCACGCTCCGCGCTGAGACCTGCGTGACGGCGGAGCGCGACGCACTTACCGCGACGACCGAGCACGCCCGCCGGCTCCTCGGCCCAGCAGGGGCTGCTCGCTCCGCGATCAGCAGCAGTTCGCGGGGGGCTTGACGGGAGCGGTCACGCGCCGCACAATAGGCAACAAGTTGTCCGGACGTCCACATGAGCTTGACCACGC
>JBPCNM010000040.1:0-12611 GCA_051001255.1 Solirubrobacteraceae bacterium | reverse complement strand
CCGAGCGGCAGCGACGCGACGGCCACCGGTCCGACGCCGGCGGCGGGCGCGGAAGTCGAGGAGCCCGAGCCGGAGGCGGGCTGCGCGGTGCGCGGCGCCGGGGCGAGGCGGACCGTCTGCGTGCCGTCGCCGGCCCGCTGAGACGGCAGGCCCTTCCAGTTCGTGACCGGCGCCACCAGCGCGCCGCCGACGAGGATGGCGCAGATCAGACCGGCCGAGAGCGCCCCGGCGAACCTCAGGTCGCGCGCGTGCGAGCCGCCCGCGCGGGGCGGGGTGCTGCTAGGACGACTCGTGTGCTGCGACATTTCGGCTTCATCCCCTACTGGTCCCGTGTCCAACCGGGTCATCGGCATGTTCTAGGCGCGTGTGAAGGGTTCGTGTGGCCGTCTGGACGATTGTTCGATGCCGCTGGACGGCCTTTCTACGCTGATCGGCGATCACTAAAGCGGTGAATCGCGCCTCCGTCGATAAACCGGAATCCTGGCTGAGACGAGACTCGCCGGCCCGTGCATGCGCGCTTGCAGTATTGCGCCGCGTGTTCGAGGACGGCGCGTGGGCCGATCGCGCCCTGCACGCCGAGGCGCGGCGGCTGGGCCTGGACGCCCGGGAGCGCGCGCTGGCCACCCGGCTCGCCTACGGCGCCGTGCAGCGGCGGGCGACGCTCGACCACCTGATCGAGGCGCTCGCGGGCCGGCCGGTCGAGCGGCTCGAGCCGCTCGTGCTCGCCGCCCTGCGCCTAGGCCTCTACCAGATCGTCTACGCCGACCGGGTGCCCGCTTACGCGGCGGTCGGCGAGTCCGTCGCGCTCGTGAAGCGCGCGTCGCCCGGTGGCGCCAAGCTCGTCAACGCCGTCCTGCGCCGCGGGGCGCGGGAGGCCGCCGGGATGGTGGCAGCGCTCGGCGACGCCACGCCCGCACTGGCCGCGCTGCGCCACTCGCACCCCGGCTGGATCGCCGCGCTGTGGTGGGAGACACTCGGCCCGGATGCCGCCCGCGCGCTGCTGGCGGCCGACAACGAGCCGGCCGAGGCCGTGCTGCGCGTCAACACGCTGCGTGCGGAGCCCGGCGATCTCGCGGCGCGGCTGCCGGTCGCCACACGGCCCGCGCCCGGGCTGCCCGAAGGTCTCGTGCTCGAGGGGGCGTTCGACGCGTTCGCCTCGCCGCTGTGGGCGCAGGGCCGGTTCATGCCCCAGTCGCGCGCGGCGATGACCGTGGCGCGCCTCCTCGCTCCGCAGCGGGGCGAGCGGGTGCTGGACCTGTGCGCGGCCCCGGGCGGCAAGACGACGCATCTGGCGGCGCTGATGGAGGGCGAGGGCGCGGTCGTCGCCGTCGAGCGCCATCCTGGCCGGGCCGACGCCCTGCGCCGCACCGCGGCGCGGATGGGCGCCGAGAACGTCGAGGTGCGCACCACCGACACCGCCGGCACCCACAAGCCCGCCGCTTACGACCGCGTGCTCGTCGACCCGCCGTGCTCGGACCTCGGCGTGCTCGCCTCGCGCCCCGACGCGCGCTGGCGCAAGCCGGCCGACCTCCCCGCGCGCCTCGCGTGTGAGCAGGCGGCGATCCTGCGCGCGGGCGCGGATGCGCTGCGCCCGGGCGGCACGCTCGTCTACTCCACCTGCACGATCTCGCCCGCCGAGAACGAGGCGGTCGTGCAGGCGTTCCTGGCCGAGCGGGCTGACTTCGGCGCCGACGACCTGCGCGACGACGTGCCGCTGTGGGAGCATTCAGCCGTGGCTCGCTTCGCCCAGACCCTCCCGCACCGCGACGGGACCGAGGGATTCTTCATCGCCAGGCTGCGCCGCGCGGAGTCCGAGTGAGCGACGAGGCGGTCGACCTCGGCGACGTGTGCCCGGCGTGCCACGAGCCGTGGCTGCGGCCTTCGAACCTGCCCGGACGCTACCGCTGCGTGAACTGCCTGCGCCGCTTCGAGCTCGCGTCGGTGTGCCCGAACTGCGGCGAGCACTCGACGATCGTGCGGATGTCGAGCACCGCCCTGTACGCCTGCAACCACTGCCGGAGCTCGATGCTCCAGCCGATCTGATGGCCGGCGGACCGGCGGGCGTGGCCCCCTCCGTCCTCGCGGCGGACTTCGCGCGCCTCGGGGCCCAGGTCGGGAAGGTGCTCGACGCGGGCGCCCGGACGATCCACGTCGATGTGATGGACGGTCACTTCGTGCCGGCGCTGAGCATGGGGCCGTCGGTCGTCGCGGCGCTGGCCGAGCAGGTTCACGACGCCGGCGGCTACCTCGACGTCCATCTGATGGTCGAGCGCCCCGAGCGCCACATCGCCGCCTTCGCGGCGGCCGGGGCCGACGGGATCACGATCCACGTCGAGGCCACGCCCCACGGCAACTACGCGCTGGCCGCGATCCGCGACGCCGGCTGCCACGCGGGCCTCGCGCTGTGCCCGAGCACGCCGGTCCAGGCCGCCTCCGAGCTGGTCGACGAGCTCGACCTCATCCTCTGCATGACGGTGAACCCCGGCTGGGGCGGGCAGGCCTTCCTGCCCGGCTCGATCGGAAAGGTCGAGCGCCTGCGCGCGCAGGTGGGCGATCGGCCCGCGCTCGAGGTCGACGGCGGCGTCGACGCGCGCACCGCCGGCCCGTGCGCTCGCGCCGGAGCGACGGTGTTCGTCGCCGGCTCGGCCGTGTTCGGCGGAGCGGACCCCGGGGCGGCGTACCGCGCTGTGGCGGATGCCGTACGCACCTGAGTGTGGGCAGCCGTATGTGCGGGCAGTTTGCTTGCGTCCACAATCGTTCACACGCCCATGGCCTGGACCATCCTCATCGTCGACGATCATCCCTCGTTCCGGGCGAGCGCGCGCGTCGTCTTGGAGTCCGAGGGGTTCAGCGTCGTCGGTGAGGCGGTGGACGGCGCCTCGGCCCTGACCGAGTGCTGCCGGCTGCGCCCCGAGGTGGTGCTGCTCGACGTGCAGCTCCCTGATACCGACGGCTTCCGCGTGTGCGCCGAGATCACCTCCCACGCGGAGCACCCGACGGTGATCATGACCTCCAGTCGCGACGGCTCGGACTTCGGGCCGCTCGTGTCGACGTCCGGCGCGTGCGGATTCGTGCCCAAGGCCGAGCTCTCGGGTGAGCGCGTGCAGGAGCTGCTCGGACCGTGACCGGTCTGCGGCGCGCGCTCGCGCTCGTCGCGATCGAGGGCTTCGTCGTCGGGCTCGTCGCCCTGGCGATCATCCTGGCGTCCGACCACATCGACGACAACGCGGTCAACGCGACGCTCCTCGTCTTCGTCGGCTGGTCGTTCATCGGCGCCGGCCTCTACGCCTGGTGGCGCCGGCCCGACAACCGCTTCGGCGTGCTGCTCACCGCGGTGGGCTTCGCCTACTTCCTCAGCGCGCTCACCGGGGCCGACGCAGGCTGGCTGTTCACCATCGGGGTGCTGCTCTCGAGCGTCCATCTCGCGGTCTTCGTCCACATGCTGCTCGCGTATCCCGACGGGCGCATCGCGTCGCGGCGGCTGCGCAAGGTGCTCGGGGCGGGATACGCGCTCTCGGTCGTCGGGCCGCTGCCGTCGCTGCTGTTCGCCACGCCCGCCACCCTCGACTGCGACTGCCCGGACTCCGCGATCCGGATCACGGACGACCGCACGCTGTTCGAGGTCTCCGACGCGCTGATGTCCGGGCTCGCGGTGCTCATCGTCGGCTACGTCCTCTACGTGCTGGTCACGCGCTGGCAGACGGCCACGCAGCCGCGCCGGCGGGCGATGGCGCCGATCCTGTGGTCGGGCGTCGGCCTGCTGGTGCTGCTGGCCGGCTCGCTCACCTCGGAGGCCGTCAACGGCCCGGAGATCGTGTCGAGCGCGACGAGCGTGCTGGGGCTGGTCTTCTTCGCCGTCACCCCGTACGGGTTCCTCTTCGGCCTGCTGCGCTCGCGCGTCGTGCAGGCGGGGGCGGTCTCAGAGCTGCTGCAGCGCATGGCCGACGCGCCCGACGGCAGCGGCCTGCGCCAGCTGCTGTCCAACGCGCTGGGCGACCGCTCGCTGCAGGTGGTGTACTGGCTCGAGGACAAGCAGCGCTGGGTCTACGCCGACGGGCGGCTCGCCACGCTGCCCGAGGACGACGACCGCGCCCGCGCGTGGTCGCCGGTCGAGCACGAAGGCCGCGCCGTGGGCGCGATCGTGCACGACCGCTCGCTGTGCGAGGACCCCGAGCTGGTGCGCTCGGTCGCGGTCGCCGCCGGCCTGTCGATCGAGAACGAGCGCCTGCAGGCGCAGCTGCGCGCGCGTGTGGAGGAGCTGCGCGCCTCGCGCGCCAGGATCGTCGAGGCCGGCACCGCCGAGCGGCGCCGGTTGGAGCGCAACCTGCACGACGGCGCCCAGCAGCGACTTGTCGCGCTGTCGCTCTCCATGCGCCTGGCGCAGAGCAAGCTGCGCAACGAGCCCGACGCCGCCGAGCAGCTGCTCGCGGGCGCGCAGGCGGAGCTGGGCCGGGCGCTCGAAGAGCTGCGCGAGCTGGCGCGCGGCATCCATCCGGCCGTGCTGTCGGATCGCGGCCTGAGGGCCGCGATCGAGGGGCTCGCCGGCCGCTCGCCCGTCCCGGTCGAGCTGGCTGGGACCCCGCGCGAGCGGCTGCCGGCCGCCGTCGAGGCCGCGGCGTACTTCGTCGTCTCGGAGGCGCTGACCAACGTCGTGAAGTACGCCAACGCCTCCCAGGCGCGCGTCTCGGTCTCGCGCAGCAACGGCCATGCCGTGGTGGAGGTCGCCGACGACGGCGTCGGCGGGGCCGATCCCGGGCGCGGATCGGGCCTGCGCGGACTCGCGGATCGCGTCTCCGCGCTGGACGGGACGCTCGAGTTGCGCTCACCGCAGGGCGCGGGCACCCTGCTTCGTGCTGAGATCCCCGTATGACCGCGCCCATCCGCGTCGTGATCGCCGACGATTCCGTGCTGCTGCGGGAGGGTCTCGCGCGGCTGCTGGAGGACTCCGGCTTCGAGGTCGCCGGCCAGGCCGGCGACGGCGAGGACCTGCTGCGCAAGGTCGGCGCGCACAAGCCCGACGTCGCGGTCGTGGACGTGCGGATGCCCCCGACGCACACAGACGAGGGCCTGCGGGCCGCCCACCAGATCCGCAAGGACCACCCGGCGACCGGCGTGCTCGTGCTCTCCCAGTACGTAGAGGAGGCCTACGCGCTCGAGCTGCTGTCACAGTCGACCGAGAGCACGGGCTACCTGCTCAAGGATCGCGTCGCCGACATCGACTCCTTCACCGACGCCGTCCGGCGCGTCGCCGGCGGCGGGTCGGCGCTCGATCCCGAGGTCGTGGCCCTGCTGCTGGGTCGCCGGCGGCGCGAGGACCCGCTGCACTCGATCACCCCGCGTGAGCGCGAGGTGCTCGGCCTGATGGCCGAGGGCCGCTCCAACAACGCGATCGCCGAGGCGCTCGTGGTGACCGAGCGCGCCGTGGAGAAGCACGTGACCTCGATCTTCTCCAAGCTCGACCTCACGCCGACGGTCGAGGACCATCGCCGCGTGCTCGCGGTGCTCGCGTACCTGCGCGCCGGCTGAGCGCCCGAGGGTGCGGCTGCCCGCACCTGGGCTTGACCGGCCTTCTCCCTTTCAAGGGCGGGCGGCCGCGACGATGCTGGGGGCCATGAGCTCGCCTGCTGCCGCCCCCCCGATCGTCGCGACCGCCGAACTGCACCGCAACTACGGTGAAGGCGAAGCCGCGGTGCACGCGCTGCGCGGCGTCACGATCGCGTTCCCGCCCGGTGAGTTCACGGCGATCATGGGCCCGTCGGGCTCGGGCAAGTCGACGCTGATGCACCTGCTGGCCGGCCTGGACCAGCCGACGTCGGGCTCCGTGGTGGTCGACTCCCAAGAGCTCGCCAACCTCGACGACAAGCGGCTGACCTCGCTGCGGCGCGACAAGCTGGGCTTCGTCTTCCAGGCGTACAACCTCATCCCCGTCCTCACGGCGCGCGAGAACATCACGCTGCCGCTGATGCTGGCGGGCGAGAAGGTCGACCAGGCGTGGTTCGAGACGCTCGTGGACGCCGTCGACCTCGGCGACCGCCTGACGCACCGCCCGGGCGAGCTGTCGGGCGGCCAGCAGCAGCGCGTGGCGATCGCGCGCGCCCTGATCTCCCGCCCCGCGGTCGTGTTCGCCGACGAGCCGACGGGCAACCTGGACTCAAGCTCCGCCGCCGAGGTGCTCGGCCTGCTGCGCCGCGCGGTCGACGAGTTCGGCCAGCCCGTGATCATGGCCACCCACGACGCCGGCGCGGCTTCCGCCGCCTACCGTGTCGTGCTGCTCCGCGACTGCCTCGTCGTGCACGACGGCGTCGCCGCGGACGCCGAGGGGCTGCTCGACCTCATGAAGCAGGTGGCGTAGATGGTGCGGATGGCTCTGCGCGGGCTGCTCGCCCGCAAGCTCCGCACGGCGCTGACGGGCTTCGCGGTCGTGATCGGCGTCGCCTTCGTCGCGGGCACCTTCATCTTCACCGACACGATCAACGCGTCGTTCACCGACCTGTTCGAGCGCGTTTCCAAGGGCGTCGACGTCAGCGTCACCGCCAAGCAGGTGGTCGAGGGCGACTTCGGCGGCCGCACCCAGCCGCTGCCGGACGGGACGTTCGAGACGGTCCGGTCGGTGCCGGGCGTCGAGGCGGCCGAGGCGCGCTTCGAGACCGAGGTCACGATCTTCGACAAGGACAACGAGCCGATCGGCGGCGGCGGGCCTCCGTCGATCGTGTTCTCGAGCAACGCGGAGCGCTTCGACCCGCTCGACTACGTGCAGGGCGGCCCGGCCGAGGAGCCGGGCCAGGTGACGCTCGACAAGGCGACCGCCGATCGCAACGAGTTCGCGGCCGGCGACACGCTGCGCATCGCGGGCCGCGGTCCGGTGCGTGAGTACGAGATCTCCGGCATCACCCAGCTCGGCGAGCAGAAGTCGCTCGGCATCGTGAGCATGAACATGCCGCTGGCCGAGGTGCAGGAGCTCGCGCGCAAGCCGGGCGCGGTCACCGAGGTCGCCGCGGCCGCCGCGGGCGGGACCAGTCCGGAGCAGCTCAAGGCGCAGATCGCCGGCGCCCTCGGCGACACGGCCGACGTGCGCACCGGCCAGGAGCAGGCGGACAAGTCGGCGTCGGACATCACCGACTCGCTGGGCTTCCTGAAGATCGGCCTGCTGGTGTTCGCCGGCGTGGCCGTGCTCGTCGGCGGCTTCTTGATCTTCAATACGTTCGCGGTCACCGTCGCCCAGCGCTCGCGCGAGTTCGCGCTGCTGCGGACGCTCGGCGCGTCACGGCGGCAGGTGCTCAACTCGGTGATCGCCGAGACGCTCGTGATCGGCTTCCTGGCATCCGTGCTCGGGATCCTTGCCGGCCTCGTGCTGGCGCCCGCCCTGCGGGCGCTGCTCGCGTCCTTCGGCATCGAGCTGCCGTCCACCGGCACGGTGATCGCGCCGCGCACGATCATCGTCGGCCTGCTGGTCGGCATGATCGCGACGCTGGTCTCGGGCCTCGTCCCCGCCCGCCGCGCCACGCAGGTGGAGCCGGTGGAGGCGATGCGCGACGCGGCGACGCCAAGCGTGCGCGGCGTGAGCCGCAAGCGGCTGTTGACCTCCACGCTGGTCATCGTGCTCGGACTCGCCGCGCTGCTGGGCGGGCTGTTCGGCGGGGCCGGCGGCTCGGCCGCGGCATCCCTGCTCGGCCTCGGCGTGGTCGTGATGATGTTCGGCGTCGCGCTGCTCGCACCGGTGCTGGTGCGGCCGCTGGCCCGCCTGATCGGGACGCCGCTGGAGCGGATCCAGGGACTTCCCGGCCGGCTGGCGCGCGAGAACGCCGAGCGTCAGCCGCAGCGGACCGCGATCACCGCATCGGCGCTGATGATCGGGCTCGCGCTCGTCGTGTTCACCGCGATCTTCGCGGCGGGGTTGAGCGGGTCGATCGACAAGGTGATCGACGAGCAGTTCAGCCGCACCGCGCTGATCGTCACGCACGACGACGGCTTCTCGCCGGTCCCCAGCGACGTGGCCGAGCGGCTCGGCACGGTCGACGGCGTCGACGTCGTGTCGCCGCTGCGCTTCGACCAGGCCAACGTCAAGGGCGGCGGCGACTCGGTCCCGGTGTCCGGCGTGGACCCGGCCACGATCACGCAGCTGTTCGCGCCCGAGCTCGAGCAGGGCGACCCGGACGTGCTGGCGAGCCTGGCCGACGACCAGGTGCTCGCCGACGACGGCTGGGCGGAGGATCACGGGTTCACGGTCGGCGACCGGCTCGAGGTCACGACGCCGACGGGCGCCGAGCTCACCTACGAGCTCGCCGGCACCTACGACAACCAGGCCGGCGTGCTGGGCAGCATCGTGGTCACCAACGACTCGATGAGCGAGGACTGGAACCAGCCCGACGACGCGTTCATCCTCGTCGGCGGTCGGGGCGATCCCGAGACGCTCGAGCAAGCCGCCAAGGCGTCGCTGCAGGAGTTCCCGGTCGCCAAGGCGCAGACGCTCGGGCAGTTCAAGGACGCGCAGGCCGACCAGGTCAACCAGCTGCTCGGGCTCGTCTACGCCCTGCTGTCGCTCTCGGTGATCGTGGCGCTGCTGGGCATCGTCAACACGCTGGCGCTGGCCGTGCACGAGCGCACGCGAGAGCTCGGGCTCCTGCGCGCGGTCGGGATGAGCAAGCGCCAGGTGCGCCGCATGGTCCGCGCCGAGTCGGTGATCACGGCCCTGATCGGCGCGGTGCTCGGGCTCGTGCTCGGGGTCGTGTTCGCGGTCGTCGTCTCGCGCCCGCTGGCCGACGAGGGGTTCGTGCTGACGTTCCCGATCGTCACGCTGGTCGTCTTGACGGTGCTCGCCGCGCTCGCCGGCGTGCTGGCGGCGATCCCCCCGGCGCGCCGCGCCTCGAAGGTCGACGTGCTGCGGGCGGTCACGACGGAGTGAAGGCGACTCAGCGCAGCGCGCGGCGCGAGACCGGGAAGTCGAAGAACGTCTCCGGGAACGGCTCGTCGCGGAGCGTGTAGTGCCACCACTCCAGCTCGTAGTTGGCGAAGCCGGCATCCTCGAGCGTGCGCTTGAGCAGCAGCCGGTTCTCGCGCGCCGCCCCCTTGATGCGCGGATCGAGCGTATGCGAAAGCGTGTCGAAGCAGTCGTATCCGGTACCCATGTCGACCGTATTGTCGGGGAAGCGCTGGACGTGAGGGGCGGCGCAGTCGACCAGGCCCATGCGCGGTCGCCAGCGTGGCTGGCGTCGGGCCGGCAGCTTCACGAGCGTGAGGTCGACCGTGGAGCCGCGGCTGTGGCCTGATCGCTCGGCGATGTACCCGTCCGCGAACAGGCGCGACTTGTCCACGCGCGGGTAGAACTCCGGCTTCATCCGGTCGTCGTGCAGCCGGCGCGCCCAGCGCACGAAGTGGTCGACGGCGGTCTGCGGCCGGTAGCAGTCGTAGACCTTCAGCGAGTAGCCCTCAGATCGCAGCGCCGCCTGCGCCTCGGCCAGCGCCTCCGCGGCCGGCCGCGTGAGCACGCAGATCGGGGCGCGGTAGCCGCGGATCCGGCGCCCCACGAAGTTGTGGCGCCCGTGGTAGCGGATGTCATGCAAGATCGAGGCGTCGACCTCGTCCAGGGCGACGAACTCCGGTGGCGCCGCCGGCCGCTCGGCGTGCGCGCCGACCGGAAGCGCGACCACGGCGACGAGGACCGCCACCAACCACATCGGGGCCCGACGCACGAACATGCGCCAACCGTACTCGCTATCGTCGCTAGGCGCCGCTGACAGGCGCTCAGCGCTGAGCCAGGAGGTGCGGGTTGTCGGCGGCGACCCGCACCTCGACGATCTCCCCAGCGGGCTGCGGGCGATCACGACGGAGTGACGCGGCTGGACGGCACCGCGGGCGCGCTGTAGGGTCGGCCGGGCAAGGACAAGCTGCCCGCGAGGAGGCAGGTGACACTCCAGAGGCAGACGACGGGCGGGGCGTCGCGGCGCCCGTCCGGACTCCGACCCCCCGAAGCGCGCGACGCCCAGCGTCCCACCGGCGGCGGCGTGCGCGAGCCGCCTGCGATCGACCCGCAGCAGGTCGCCCGCATGGGCAACCACGCGGCGTCGCGGGAGATCGCGCGCGTGCTCGCGGCCCGCTCCGCGCCGGCGCCGTCGCCGTCGGGCCGGCTCCAGGTGAGCCGGTTCGAGTCGATGGAGCACAAGCGGATGGGCGACCTGGGCGCGGAGGGCGCGAGCATGCAGCTCGCTCCGGGCCTCACGGTCAGCTTCGGCGACGTCACGGCCCTGGCGGGCGACTACTTCGGATCGGTCCAGCAGCTCCAGGCGCTCGCGGGCGTTCCCGGCTCGGCGTCGGCTCCATTCTCGGTCGTGGGCAGCGTGGACGAGGTCAAGTACGCCCTCTACGTCGAGGTCCAGAAGACGATGAAGGCCGACCAGTTCGATGAGGGGGTCGTCAACGCGGCCAAGCGGCGCTACTTCGGCCTCGCCGCACAGAACGCGTCGCACTTCAGCCAACCGGAGCTGGGCGACGAGCTGCTCACCCAGGCCGAGCGCGCGGCGAAGGGGAGCGCGAACAACGCCGGCAGCTACCTCGCGAACCACGAGCTGGCGATCGAGGCGGCGATCGCGGCGGGCTCGGGCCAGTGCGGACCGCTCGACGAGGCGATGCTGTACGAGGGCTTCGGCAGCCACTTCCTCACCGACGCGTTCGCGAGCGGCCACACGCGCACCCCGCGCACGTCGATCTCGGACTGGTGGAACCCGAAGGTCCCGATGTTCTGGCACAACCTGAAGCTCTGGCTGGCGGAGAACATCGCCAAGCACCTGAACGACAACACCATCATCGCCGGATCGGTGCTGACGATCAACTACTTCTGGAAGTCGGCGATCGACACGCTCGAGTCGGTGATGGCGGCCAAGGGGATGCCCGACCTGACGTTCGGGGACGCGATCGGCGGGGCACTGCACGATCTCGACAACCTGGAGGGCGTCGAGGCGCAGGTGGGCGACCGGTTCGTGACCCTCGTGGGCGACGGCGAGGTGCTCGACGGCTCCGATCGCGAGCTCGCACGCGGGTCCGAGACGCTGAAGCTCGCGGCCGCGAGCGTGAAGGTGAGCATCAAGGACATCCACGACGCCTACGAGTACGCAACGTCCGGGCAGACCGATCCGACCGCAGTCAAGCAGGCGCTGATGACGCCCGACGGCCTGTACCGCGCCGAGCAGCTGTGGCCGCACGCCCTGCCGGACTCCCAGGTGGCCAACCCCACGCTGCCCTGGATGGTTTCCACGATCGAGGAGCTGCTGGCGAACGACCGGATCCAGGAGGCGCTCACCCACTTCGCCCACGAGAAGGCCGACACGCTCGGCGGGGAGGTGGAGCTCGACGCGCCCTTGAAGCTGGAGAAGGAAGCCGCCCTGAAGTGGACGCTGGCCAAGCTCAAGCAGGACCGCGCGGGCGTCCTGTCCGTCTTCCGGGAGATCATCGACTACACACCCGGCCTCGCCAGCGCAGGGAGCCCTGAGGAGGAGGGCGAGCTGACCGGCCTCTTCGGCGACACGTCCGACGACAACGCGCGGGAGTACTACCGGCAGGCGGAGAAGAAGGGCGCGCTCCACACGCTGAGCGTCGCCCAGCGCCAGCGGTTGATCCGCCTGGCGCTGGACGGCGCCACCGGCGACGACGACGAGGCGATGATCGTCGGCCTGCTCAACGCCAACTACGACCACATCGTGCCCGTGCTCGACTCGGTCGGCTGGCGCGCGGTGTGGGAGGACCTGCACGGGGACGAGTGCCGGCAGTTCTTGGCCACGGCCGGGCCCACCTACTGGCGCGCCCAGTCCTACACGAGGAAGCGGAGCGAGGTGGGCTGGCTCGCCGACGGCCCCACGGGTGAGATCGCCGAGGAGACGATGATCGTGATCCTGCGCACCTGTACGCCCGCGGAGGTGCGGTCGATCGACGACGAGGTCGGCGGGCGGATGGGGCTCTCCTGGGACCTCGACGGCGCCGAGCAGGACGAGTTCGACCGGCTGAAGGCGGGCTCGTAGCCGGGGCGCCGCCGCGAGCGCACTCGCGCGCGATCCGCCCGCGGTGAGCGCCGGGCTACGCGGCCGCGAACGCGTCGTCGCGCGTGGGGCAGAGCTGGAAGCGGCTGGTCAGGTTCGTCATCTCGAGCAGCCGGCGCACCGGGCCGCTCGCGCACACGACGCGCAGCCGCTTGCCCGCCGCTTCGATCTCGTCACCCGCCTTGAGCAGCGTGCCCAGCGCCGTCGAGTCGATGAAGTCGACGCCCGCGAGGTCCACCACGACCAGCGAGCCGGGCGAGCCCGCCGCCATCAGCAGCACGGTCGAGAGCTCGGGCGTCGCCGCGAGGTCCAGCTCACCCGTGATGGAGATCAGGTGGCCGGCGTCGATGGGATCGTGTTCGAGGGTGTATGCCATGTCCCGCCGACGATACCCGACCGGATGAACGGCAGGTCAACGGGCGCTTGGGCGCCGGTGGACGGCTGCGAGCAGCCCCCACAGCAGCATCGCGGCGCCGAGGTAGCCGACCTCGGCGCGCAGCAGCTCGTCGTCGATCGCGGGCGCGACGAGCCAGCCCACCAACGCGAGGGCGGCGAGCAGCCACGCGGCCGCGGCGCGGCCCGCGT
>JBPCNM010000039.1:0-6590 GCA_051001255.1 Solirubrobacteraceae bacterium | reverse complement strand
CTCCTGCGCAGCGGGCCGGCGCGGCGGCTCACGACCCAGCTCGTCGCCGCGCAGCGCACGCCCGACGACCTCGTCACGCCGTACGCCGCGTGGGCCGAGCTGGAACGCTCCGGGGCCGCGCCGCTCGCCGGCAGGGCCGCCGCCGACGGCGCGCCGTTGCGGATCGCGTTCGTGGTCCCGGACTTCCGGCGCGGCAGCGGCGGCCACACCACGATCGCCAACCTCGTGCGGGGCCTGGAACGGCGCGGCCACGCGTGCTCGATCTGGATCTGCGACCCGCTGGGCCGCTCGGGCGGCGCTGCGGCCTTCCGCGCCTTCTTCGGCCCCTTCGCCGCGGCGGTCCACGACGGACTCGACGGCTGGCGCGGCGCGGACGTCGCGGTGGCGACGGGCTGGCAGACCGTGGCGCCGGCCCTGCTCCTGGGCGCCTGCCGGGCGCGCGTCCACCTCGTGCAGGACGAGGAGCCGGACTTCTACCCCGCCTCGGCCGAGCGGCTGTGGGCCGAGCGCGCGTTCACGCTGCCCTGCATCACCGCCGGCGCCTGGCTGGCCGAGCGGATGCGTGCCCGCGGGCTGCGCGCGACGCCGTTCGACCTCGGCATCGATCACGCCACCTACCGCCCGCAGCCGTCCGTCGCGCGCGCGCCGGCTCGCGTGCTCTTCTACGCCCGCGTCGCGACGCCGCGCCGCGCCGTCCCGCTGGGAATGCTCGCGCTCGCCGAGCTGCACCGCCGTCGACCCGCCGTGGAGGTCTTCCTGTTCGGCGACGCCGCGCCGCTCGCCGCCCCGTTCGCGTTCACCGACCTCGGCATCCTGGACCCGCCGGGCGTCGCGCAAGCCTACGCCGAGGCTACCGTCGGGATGGTGCTCTCGCTCACCAACCACTCGCTCGCCGCCCAGGAGATGACCGCCTGCGGCCTCCCGGTGGTCGAGCTGCGCACTCCGAGCACCGAGGCCGCGTTTGCCGGCGCGCCGATCGAGCTGGCCTCGGCGACCGTCCACGGCCTCGCCGACGCGCTGGAGCGGCTGCTCGACGACCCGGCCGAGCGCGCGCGGCGGTCGGAGGCCGGGCTGCGCTGGGCGGCGCCTCGGGCCTGGTCGCCGGCGGCCGCCGCGGTCGAGGCGGGGCTGCGCGCGGCGTTGGAGGAGTAGCGCGTGCGCCGCATCCCCGCGCCGCTGGGGTCCCTGCTCGCCGTCGCCGCCGTCCAGTTCCTCGCGTGGGTGCTCGTGCTGCCGGCGTTGCAGGCACCGGACGAGTCGGTGCATTACGCGTACACGCAGCGCCTGGTGGAGACGGGCGAGCGGCCGCCTCTGGAGGGCGAGGGCGCGCCGTTCTCGCCCGAGCTGGAGGCCGCACGGCTCGGCGCCGGGCTCGGGCCGCTCGTCGGCAACCTGTCCGCGCGGCCCTACTGGACCGGGCTGGACGAGCGGCTGTGGGCGGGGCGCGACCGGGCGCTGGGCCCGGACGCCCGCGACGCCCTGACCGGCCCGAGCACCGCGTCGCGCAATCCTCCCGGCTCGTACGCGTACGCGGGGCTCGCCTATGCGGCCGCGTCCGGTGGCTCGTTCTTCGACCGTCTGTTCGCGATGCGCCTGGCCAACCTGCCGCTGTACCTGCTCACGATCGTGTTGACCTGGGTGCTCGCGGGCCGCCTGCTCGGGCCCGCGCTGTGGCCACGCACGGTCGCGGCCGGCGCTGTGGCGGTGCAGCCGCAGTTCGCGTTCGTGGCCGCCGGCGTCTCGCCCGACCCGCTGCTGACCGCGATCTGGGCGGGCTTCCTCGTGGTGGCGGTGAGCGCGGTGCAGGAGCGCCTGACGTGGGCGCGCGCGGCGGGGCTGCTGGCGCTGGCCGCGGCGTCGGTGCTGACGCATCCGCGCGGCGCGCCGCTGGCGCTCTTGGCGCTGCTGGCGATCGGGCTCGGCCTGCGGCGCCGGCTCGACGTGTCCGGCCGCGTCGTCGCTCTCGGCGTCGCGGCGGCCGCGGCGGCGATGCTCGTCGCGCTCGTCGCCGGGGCCGGTGTGCTGGACTCCACGCGCGGCGCGCACTTCAACGTGCGCGAGTTCGGCTCGTACGTGTGGCAGTTCTACCTGCCGAAGCTGCCGTTCATGGCACCCTCGATCGGCCCGGAGTACGGCGCCCAGATCGCCTACGTGAAGACGTTCTACGGCGTCTTCGCCTCGCTCGAGGTGCGCTGGCCGGCGCTCGCGTACGACCTGCTCGCGGCGGCCTCGCTCGCCGGCCTCGCGGCGCTCGCCGTCGTCGCGATCAGGGCGCGCGAGCGGCTGCAGGCGCGCTGGGAGCTCGCCGTGCTGCTCGCCGCGGCGCCGGTCACGCTGATCGCGGCCCTGCACTTCGCGGCATACCGCAACCTGCAGATCGATCCGACCGACCCGATCGTCGTCGGGCGCTACCTGTTCCCGCTGCTGCCGCTGTTCGGCGTCGCGATCGCAGCGGTGGTCCGGGCGCTCCCGCCGCGAGCGTCGGTGGCGACCGGGACGACGGTGCTGATGTGCGGCGCGCTGCTCGGCCTCAGCGGCCTGGGGATGACGGCGGTGCGGTTCTATGTCTAGGTGGGCGCTGCTGCCGGCCCTGGCGCTCTGCGCGGTCGCCGCGGCGCTGTGCGCTCCCTCGCTGCTGCGTGAGCGCGAGCTGGTCGCCGCCACGCCGTCGCCGCGCCCGCTGTTCGACGTGACCCCGGTCGAGCTGCCGGCCGGGAAGGAGCTCTGCATCGCCGACGTGACGATCCCGGGCAGCGCGGAGGAATTGCGCCTTCAGGTCGCGACGCTCAGCGGGCCTGGCCCGGCGCTCGCCGTGCGCCTGCGCGCCCCCGGGTACGAGGAGCGCCTGACCGTCCCGGGCGGCTACCCGGACGGCGCGCTGATCGCCGCCCCCGTGGCGCCGCCGCCCGCGACCGCGCTCGGAAGCGTCTGCGTCGCGCACGCGGGTACGGCGCCGATCACCCTCACCGGCACGACCGAGGAGCGCACGCGCTCGCGGCCCCGGGGAACGCTCGCCGGGGCGCCCGTCGAGCCGGACGCGTACCTCGCCTTCTACGAGCGCGAGCGGGGCAGCGCGCCGGGGCACATCGTGGACATCGTAGATCGGATGAGCGCGTTCCGGCCGGCGATCGTCGGCCCGTGGCTCATCTGGCCGCTCCTGGCGGTGGCGGTCGTCGGCGTGCCGGGCGGCGTCCTGTGGGCGGTGCTGCGCGCGGTGCGCGCCTGACCCGTTGGTACCGTCTGTCACCGCAACTTTCCCCGGTCATCCTCGTGTTTGCAGGCGGGGACACCTTCAGCTTGAAGCGCACGAGCAACAACCACCTCGCCCTGATCCCGGCGTACAACGAAGCCGCCACCGTGGCGCACGTGGTGGAGCGCGTGCGCGCCGAGGCGCCGTGCTGCGACGTCCTCGTCGTCAGCGACGGCTCGACCGACGACACGGCCGGGTTGGCGCGCGCGGCAGGCGCCGACGTGCTGGAGCTGTCGTTCAACCTCGGGATCGGCGGCGCCGTGCAGGCCGGGTTCGTCTACGCGAAGGAGAACGGCTACCGCTACATCGTCCAGGTGGACGGCGACGGCCAGCACGAGCCGCAGGAGATCGCGACGCTGCTCACCGCGATGGACGCCGACCCGTCGCTCGACATGGTCTGCGGCTCGCGCTTCCTCGTGCCGGGCGAGTACCTGCCGCCGATCTCGCGCCGGACGGGGATCCACGTGTTCGCGTTCCTGCTCTCGCGCATCGTCGGCCAGCCGGTGACCGACCCGACATCCGGCTTCCGGCTCTACAACCGGCGCGCGATCGAGCTCTTCTCCGGGGACTACCCGCACGACTACCCCGAGGTCGAGGCGGTGCTGATGCTGCACACCCACCGGCTGCGGATGGGCGAGGTGCCGGTGAAGATGTATCAGCGTGGCGGCGGCCAGTCGTCGATCGGCTCCGGCAAGTCGGTCTACTACATGGTCAAGGTGCTGCTCGCGATCTTCGTCGGCCTGCTGCGCCGGCGCGCGGTCCCGAGACCGGGCGAGCCGGCGCCCGTCGCCGCCGAGCACGGGATCTGATGGACACCAGCCGGATCCAGATCCTGACCGTCTTGGTCGCCGTGGCGCTGCTGGTGGGCGTGATCGAGCTGGTGCGGCGCCGGCGGCTGCTGGAGCGCTACTCGCTCGTCTGGCTGGTCAGCGCGCTGGTGCTGCTCGCGCTCGCCAGCTGGCGCGGCGCGCTCGACCGGATCGCGCAGGAGATCGGCGTCGCCTACCCGCCGAACGCCCTGTTCATCGTCGCCTTCGGCTTCGTCCTGTGGATGCTGCTCCACTTCTCCGTCGCCGTGTCCCGGCTGACCGACCAGTCGAAGATCCTCGCCCAGCGGCTCGCGCTGCTCGAGGAGCGGATGCGGCGCGCCGAGACCGAGGCCGAGCGCGACGAGGACGACGACGAGCGGCAGGTGGAGCTCGCCGAGGTGGGGCCGGCGCGGCCCGAGCGCACGTTCCGCCGGGCAGGGAAGCGCTAGCTGCTCCATGCTCCGGCGGATCCCGCGCCCGCTGGCGCTGCTGCTGGCCGTGGCCGCCCTGCTGTCGCTGGCGTGGACGTTCACCACGACGCCGTTCCAGGGGCCGGACGAGCCGGCCCACTTCAACTACACGCAGCACCTCGTCGAGACCGGCCACAAGCCGAGCCCCGACACGGGCACGATGCCCGACTCGTCGCAGGTCGCGAACGCGCTGTTCTTCTTCAACCTCGACCAGCTGGCCGGCGTCGCGGACGCGCGGCCGGCGTGGTCGCGGCTCGAGGAGCGGCGGTTCGACGGGATCCTCGAGGAGATCGGCGAGGCCGGCGAGGAGGACGGCGCCGGGCCCAACCCGATGGCCAAGAACCCGCCGCTGTACTACGCCTACCAGGCGCCGTTCTACGCGACCGGCTCGCTCGGGTCCTTCTGGGACCGGCTCGTCCTGATGCGGCTCGCGAGCGGGCTCCTGCTGCTGGCGACCGTCACGCTCACGTGGCTCGCGGCCGCCGAGGTGTTCCGCGCCACCTGGCCGCGCGCGCTCGCCGCGGGCTGCGTCGCGCTGCTGCCCCAGCTCACGTCGCTCAGCGGCACGATCAACGCCGACAACCTCCTGATCACGGCGTGGACCGGCTTCATCTGGATGGGGCTCCGGCTCGTCCGGCGCGGACCGAGCGCGGGCCGGATCCTCGCGCTGGGTGGCTTCGCCGCGGCGTCGATGCTGACCCACGGGCGCGGCGTGGCGATCGCGCTCCCGCTACTCGCGGTCGTCGCGCTCGCCGTGCTGCGCGCGCGGCCCTCGCTCGGCCAGGCGGTGCGCTGGCTGGGCCCGAGCGTGCTGCTGCTGGCGCTCGCGCTCGGCGCCTACGTGCTCCTGCTCGCCCCCGGCTCCGGCGCCTACGGCGGGGAGATCAAGCTCGGCGGGCCGACGTCGAGCCTCAGCTTGAAGGGCTTCTTCAATGTCACGTGGCAGTTCTACTTCCCCGAGCTGCCGTTCATGGAGACCCGGATCGGGCCGGAGTACGGCTACAAGCAGGTGTTCATCGAGACGTTCTTCGGCCGCTTCGCCACGCTGGAGGTCGCCTACCCGCTCGACGTCTACGCGCTCCTGCAGGGCGTGTGCGCGGTCGGGCTCGCCGGGCTCGTGGCCGCCGTGGCCGGTCGCTGGGCGGCGGTGCGGGCGCGCTGGCCCGAGGTGGCGGTGCTGGTGGTGACGACCGTGTCGCTGCTCGGGCTGCTGCACGCCGCGTCCTACCGCGCGCTCGTCTTCACCTTCGACCCGCTCATCACCGGCCGCTACCTGCTGCCGATCGTCGCGGTGGCCGCGATCGCCGTCGCGTTCGTCCTGACGTCGCTGCGCCCCCGGACGAGCGTCCTGCTCGGCTCGATCGTCCTGTCCGGCCTGCTCGCGCTCAACCTGGCCGGCCTGCTGCTGACCCTGACCCGGTTCTATGGGTAGGGCGCCGCTGATCGCGTTCGTCGCCGTGCTGTGCGTGGCGGCGCTGCCGGTGTGGTCGTACGTGACCGAGCCGCGCGAGGTGATCGCGTCCACGCCGTCGGCGTACACGGGGTTGAACGTCCCGCTCACGGTGCCCGGCGGCGAGGAGGCGTGCGCGGACCGGATCCTGTTCGACACCGACGCGCGCGTCGCCCGCTTCGGCGCCACGACCCCCGCCGGGCGCGCCGGGCCCGCGCTCGCGGCGACCGCGCGCGGCGAGACCGACGGCGAGTTCCGCAGCGACTACGAGTCGACGGCGCGGATCGCCGCCGGCTGGCAGGGCATCCGCCAGTTCGACGTGCGGCTGGAGCCGCCGGCGCGCGCGGTGTTCGGCAGCTTCTGCGTGCGCAACCTCGGCAATCGCCCGGTGGACCTCGTCGGGAGCGAGAACGGGCGCGCCTTCTCGCGTCCGTCGGTGAAGGTGGACGGCGAGGAGACGCCGATCGAGCTCGACCTGCGGCTGCTCGCGGGCGACGAGCGCAGCCTGCTCTCGCGCGCCGGCGACGTCGCTGCGCACGCCGCCACGCTGCGGCCCTTCGGGGCGTGGTGGTGGTGGCTGCTCGGCCTGGTGCTCGTCACCGCCGCCCCCG
>JBPCNM010000038.1:0-5101 GCA_051001255.1 Solirubrobacteraceae bacterium | reverse complement strand
ACGACGCCGTTGAGCGTCGCCACCATCGTCGCGTTGGCCCAGTCGGCGTCGCGGTTCCAGACGCCGCAGCCGCCGATGGTCTGACGCGTGTAGCCGCTCTCGGAGTAGCGAAAGCCGCTGCCGTCGGGGACCGGGGAGGAGTACGTCTGCGCGAGGAGCCGGTAGGAGCCTTCGGCGTAACCGGCGTCGCTCATGGCCCGCTTCAGGTTCGCGAACGCGCCGATCACGCGGTCGCGCTGCTGCTGGATGTAGGCGGGGGTGAACATGCTGGTGACGCTCGCATCGTCGGAGCAGTAGTTCTTCCACCACGTCGGCGAGGTCAGCCAGTTCGTCAGGCAGGTCTGCACGACGCTCGCGAAGCCGAAGTTGTTGGCCCCGATCAGGACGACGACGAGCTTCACGTTGTGCGTCCGCGCGTAGTCGCGCAGCGCGTGCGCCTGGCCGACGTGGCCGGCGCCGTCGTCGTAGAAGTCCAGGCCGGGCTTGAAGTTCGCGCCGCTGCTGTGGGGCTGCGTGTAGGTGCGCGCGCCCGAGCAGGCGAGGTTGGCGGACTCGACGCCGGCGCCGATGTGCACCTCCGCGGCCTTGGAGCGATGGCAGCCCCTGATCGCCTCGCCGGCGGGTGTGTCGTGGTAAGCGGTCGGGCCGAGCGCGTCCACACGCGACGGGCTCTTGTTGGTGTTGCCTGCCCAGCGCCCCGCTTCACCGGAGATCGCCGAGTCGCCGACGGAGACGACCGTCGGGGTGCCCATCCCGGGCCCGTCCGCCCGCGCCGGTGCCGCCGTGATCGCGCCAACCATCGCGCCCAGCGCGCAGAGCGCCGCCGCACACCGCTTCATGAGCCCTCCCCGGGTCGTCCGAAGCGCGGTTTCTAGCGCGCCGGCGGCGTGGATGCAACCCGGCGTCAGCCGGCGTCGACGTAGCGCACACGACCGTCGAGCGGTGCGATGGAGGCGGGCGCCTCCAGGCCGTAGCCGACGATCGTCGTGTGGCCCTCCGCGGCGAGGCGCGCGGTGACGGAGAGCTGGTCGCGCAGCGTGCGCGGGGCGCGGAACGTCGCGTGGCGCTCGCGCGCGGCGGCCCGGGCGATCGCGATCCGGGCCTCGGCACCCGGGCCGGAGGCGTCGACCACCACCGCCACGCGGTCTGCGGCCCGGGGCGCCGGTGCCTCGGGCGCGGCCGAGAGCCCCGCCACGAGGCCGGCGATCGCAGCGACGAGCAGCTTGGTCATACGTATGAACGTACTACGTATGAGGAACGGTCGCAAGCGACGCTTCAGGCGGCGGAGAGCGCGGCGGGCCTGCCGGCGCTCAGCGGGGCGGGCCGGTCGAGCCGCGGACGGCGAGCTCGACCCCCATCACGCGGCTGCGCGGGCGCCTGCCCGCAAGCTGCGCCGCCAGGAGCTCGAAGGCCACGCGGCCGAGCTCCTCCGCGTCGGCCGCCACGGTCGTGACCGGGGGGTCGAGCACGCGGCCGATGTCGAGGCCGTCGAAGCCGATCACGGAGAGGTCGTGCGGGATCCGCACGTCCAGCTCGCGCGCCGCCAGGTAAGCGCCCGCCGCCACGACGTCGTCGTCGCAGAACACCGCGGTCAGCTCGGGGTGCGCGCGCAGCAGCTCGAGCGCCGCGTCGCGCGCCGCGTCCAGGCTGAAGTTGGAGCGCACCCGCGGCACGTCGCCCGCCACCAGCCGGTCGACCGCGCGCCGGCGCATCCGGAACGTCGGGTGCTCGAACACCGAGGCCACGTGCCCGATGCGCGTGTGGCCGAGCTCCAGCAGGTGGCGGATCGCCGCCTCCGTGCCCGCGCCGGCGTCCAGGCGGACGGACGGGTGGCCGTGGCCCTCGGACTCGATCACGACGATCGGCTCGGAGCCGGCGGCCCGGCGCGGCGGCTCGACCTCGAACAGCAGCAGGCCGTCGGCGGGCCCCGCGCGCAGCGCCTCGGCCGAAGCGGCGCCCCAGTCGCGATCGTTGTCGGTGTCGATCAGGGCCACCGCGTAGCCCGCCGCGCGGGCGGCGGTCTGCGCCCCGCGCAGCAGCCCGCCGAAGAACGGGTTGGTGATGTCGGGCACCACGAGCGCAACGGTGCGCGCCGCCCCGACCTTGAGCGCCCGCGCCGCCGCGTTGGGCCGGTAGCCGAGCTCGGCCGCCGTCTCGCGCACCGCCGCCTCGGTGCGCGCGGAGATGCGGCCCGTGGCCTTCCCGGAGAAGACCAGGGACACGGTGGACTGCGACACGCCGCACCGGCGCGCCACGTCGATGCTGGTCACTCGCTCCGCGTTCAGGCCACAAGCTTGCCAGCCACGGACCTGAACAGGGCCTGACCCGGTTTGGGTCGCTGGCGAACCTGAAGAGGGTCTGACCCTCTTGGGTCAGGCGAACAGGTCCTGGTCGGCGGCGCGCAGCAGCTCGGCCGCGCCGGGGCCGTCGCCGGGGAGCACGTGGCGCTCCAGGCCGCGCAGCCGGACGGCCGGCTCGCCGGTGTCCTTGCCGCGGACCAGGTCGGCGGCCGCCGCCGCCTGGTCGGCGACCGCGATCTGCGTGGCGCGCAGGAGCCGGCCGCCGCCGTCGGGCCGTCCGCGCCAGTCCTCCAGCGGCGCGAGGCCGGCGCAGCCGATCGCGACCTCGGCCTGGCCGACGCGCCAGGCCCTGCCGAAGGAGTCGCTCACCACCACGGCGCAGCCCAGCCGCGCGCGCAGCGCCCGGGCCGAGGCGTCGGGATCGGCGGGCAGGAGGACGGCGTGCGCCTCGCCGCCGGCGTTGGACTGGTCGACGCCCGCGTTGGCGCAGACGAACCCGTGGCGCGTGCGGCTGATCAGGCGACAGGCGTCGGCCCGGACCAGCTCGACGCTCTCGGAAAGGATCAGCTCGACCAGCCGCGGGTCCTTGCCGTGCTCGGCGGCCAGCGCCCGGGCGCGGGCGCCCGGCGCCACGTCGGCAAGCGCCACCACGCGCCCCTCGGCCTTCGCCACCGCCTTGTGGGCGACGGCGAGCACGTCGGAGGCGAGCATGCCTGGTTCTGGCACCCGTCCGGCGGCGGCTGCCAGCAGCGCGGCGAGGTCGTCGCCGCGGCGGATCTCCGGGACGCCGGGCAGCGGCTCGGCGACCAGCGCCGTCACGCGAGCGCGGACGAGGGCGCCAGGCGCTTGAGCAGCGCGCGGGTCTGCGGCGCGGCGTCGGGAAGCGTCGCAAGTGCGGCGCGCAGCGCGGCGAGATCGCCTGGCGTGTCGACGTCGAGCTCGAGCGACGGCGCCTGGGCGACCCGCACGCGCGAGCCGGCCGCCGCGCCGCGGAGCGCGTGCCGGGCGAACGAGCCCGGCCCGAACGAGGGGACGATCGCGTCGGGCGGCGTGAGGAGCAGCGCGTTGGTGCCGGAGCCGTGCCGGTCGGGCACGATCACCACCCCGGCACCGCCGAAGCGCACGAGCAGCGCGGCGACCTCGTCGGCGTTCAGCGCGGGGCAGTCGCCCGGCACGAGCAGGGCCCGCTCGAAGCCGCGGTCCAGCGCCGCCCGGACGCCGCGCGACGCCGCGTCGGACTGGCCGGCCTCGACGGGGTCCTCGACGACGCGCGCCCCGGCGTCGCGGGCGGCGGCGGCCGCCTGCGGCTCGGCGGTGACCACGAGGACGTCGTCGAGCCCGGGCACCACGCGCAGCACGGCGAGCACGTCGCGCACCATCGCCGCGGCCAGCTCGCCCCGGTCCGGCTGTCCCACGGCGGCGTCCAGGCGCTGCTTGGCCCGGCCGAAGGACTTGACGGGCAGGACGGCGGCCGTGCGCATGCTGCGAAGAGGCTACCCGTCAGCCGAGCGCGAGGGCGAAGTCGAGCGCCTCGCGCGCGACGCGCCGCCGCGCCGCCGCGCCGGGCATGGCGACGTCGGTCTCGAGCGTCGGCAGCGCGTCGGTGCGCTCGTCGGCCACCAGCCCGTCGAGCAGCCCGTCGTAGCAGGCGGCGATCCCGTCGCTGGACGGCGGATGGCCCGCCCACGCGAGGAACGCCTCCGTCGGGCCCTTGAGCGACCGGCCGCGCACGAGCGGCGAGACGGCGACCACGGGGCCGCGGCAGTCGCGCAGCGCGTCACGGAAGCCGGGCACGGCAAGCATCGGCCCGACCGAGATCACGGGGTTCGACGGGCCGACGATCACGGCGCGCGCGTCCCGCAGCGCCGCGCACACCTCCGGCGTCGGCTCCGCGTCCTCCGCGCCGCGGAACGCGACGTCCTCCACCGGACCCGCGGCGCCGTCGCGGATCATGAACGCCTGGAAGGCGGTCCACGTGCCGCGCGCCTTCACCCAGGTCCGCACCGGCTCGTCGGATACGGGCAGCACGGCGGCCGCCACGCCCAGCGCGTGGCGCAGGTCGTCGGCGGCCCGCGTGAACGTCGCGCCGTCGGCCAGCCGGCGGGCCCGCGCCAGGCAGACCGCGAGGTCCTCGTCGCCGAGGTTGAACCACACGTCCTCGCCGAGCGCACGCAGCGCCGCCATGACCGTGAACGTGTCGCCGCGCAGCCCCCAGCCGCGCTCGTCGATCCGGTCGGCCAGCCAGAACGTGACGAGGTCGGGGTCCGGGGACACGTAGCCGCCGTGGATCTCCACGTCGTCGCCGGTGTTGGCGATCACGACGAGCTCGTCGCCGGCGACGTCGAGCATCCCGCGCGCCAGCATGGCTCCGCCGGTGCCGCCGGCCAACACGACGACCGGGCCGCTCACCTGATCGCGATCGAAGCCGGCATCACGGCGTACCCTACCGCGCGGCCACTAGATTTCCCGGCATGGCAGACGGCGCCGTGCGCATCCGCGAGGTGGGGCCGCGGGACGGCTTCCAGAACGAGCCCGAGGTGATCGCCACCGCGGACAAGGTGGCGCTGATCGACCGGCTTGCGCGAACCGGGCTGCGCCGGCTGGAGGTCACGAGCTTCGTGCGCGCCGACGTCATCCCGCAGCTCGCCGACGCCGCCGAGGTGCTGGCCGCGATCGACCCGCCCGCCGGGGTCTCGCTCTCCGTCCTGATCCCGAACGCGCGCGGGCTCGAGCACGCCCTGCGCCAGCGCGACCGCTTCCACGAGGTCAACGTCTTCCTCTCGGCCTCCGAGACGCACAAC
>JBPCNM010000037.1:0-4634 GCA_051001255.1 Solirubrobacteraceae bacterium | reverse complement strand
GGCGATCCCGTTGCGGTCCGCCACGACGGCGACGACGGCGCGCAGGATGCGGGTGAGCTCGAAGTCCTTGGGCGTGAAGACCGCGGCGACGCCCGCCGCGCGCAGCTGCTCCGCGTCTATCTCCGGGATGATCCCGCCGGCGACGACCGGGATGTCGCCGCCGCCGGCCGCTCGCAGCGCCTCGAGCACGCCGGGGATCAGCTCGCGGTGCGATCCCGAGAGGATCGAGAGGCCGATCACGTGCACGCCCTCGTCGACCGCGGAGCGGGCGATCTGCGCCGGCGTCAGGCGGATACCCTCGTAGACGACCTCCATGCCCGCGTCGCGCGCCCGCACGGCGATCTGCTCGGCTCCGTTGGAGTGGCCGTCGAGCCCCGGCTTGCCGACGAGGATCTTCAACCCGCGGCCGAGCTGCCCGGCCACGCGCGCGACCTCGTCGCGCAGCTCGGCGACATCCTCGCCCGAGGCCGGTGCCGCCGCCTCGCCGACGCCCGTCGGCGCCCGGTAGGAGCCGAACGCGTCGCGCAGGCACTGCGCCCATTCGCCGGTCGTCACTCCGGCGCGGGCGGCGGCGATCGTCGCCGGCATGATGTTCTCGTCGCCGCCGGCCACGCGCGCGAGCTCCTCCAGCGCAGCCCGCGTGGCGCCCTCGTCGCGCGCCGCGCGCCACTGCTCCAGCGCGGCGGTCTGCTCGGCCTCGACGGCGGGATCGACGACCAGGATCCCGCCCTCGCCGTCGCCGGTCAGCGGCGACGGCTCGGTCTCCCGGTAACGGTTCACGCCGACCAGCACCTGCTCGCCGGACTCGATCCGGGCGATCCGCTCGCGGTGCGACTCCACGAGCGCGGACTTCATGTACGGCACGGCCTCGACCGCGCCGCCGTGCTCTTGGACTCGCGCCATCTCGGCCCGCGCACCCTCCAGGAGCTCGTCGACGAGCCCGTCCATCACCTTCGAGCCCTCGAACAGGTCGGGGTACTCGAGCAGGTCGGTCTCGTAGGCCAGCACCTGCTGGATCCGCAGCGACCACTGCTGGTCCCACGGTCGCGGCAGGCCGAGCGCCTCGTTCCACGCCGGCAGCTGGATCGCGCGCGCCCGGGCGTTGCGGCCGAGCGTGACCGCCAGCGCCTCGAGCACGATCCGCTGGACGTTGTTCTCCGGCTGGGACTCGGTCAGCCCGAGCGAGTTGACCTGCACGCCGTAGCGGAAGCGCAGGTCGCGCGGGTCGGTCACGCCGTAGCGCTCCCGCCCGAGCGCCTCCCACAGCGTCGCCATCGCGCGCAGCTTCGCGTGCTCCTCGACGAACCGCACGCCGGCGTTGACGAAGAACGAGATGCGCGCGAACACCGCGCCCATGCGCTCCTCGCCGAGCCGCGGGCGGACCTCGTCGAGCACCGCGATCGCGGTCGACATCGCGTAGGCGATCTCCTGCACGGGCGTCGCCCCGGCCTCCTGCAGGTGGTAGGAGCAGATGTTGACCGGGTTCCACCTCGGCACGTGCTCGACCGTGTAGGCGACGGTGTCGGCGATCAGCCGCATCGACGGCACGGGCGGGAACGCGTAGGTGCCGCGCGAGAGGTACTCCTTGATGATGTCGTTCTGGGTCGTGCCCTGGAGCCCGGCCGTCTCGACCTCGTTCTCCTCCGCGACCACGATGTAGAGGGCCAGCAGCCAGGCCGCGGTCGCGTTGATCGTCATCGACGTGTTCATGCGGTCCAGCGGGATGCCGTCCAGCAGCGCGTGCATGTCGCCCTTGTGGCCGACGGGCACGCCGACCTTGCCCACCTCGCCGCGTGCCAGCTCGTGCCCGGCGTCGTAGCCGGTCTGGGTCGGGAGGTCGAATGCGATCGAGAGCCCGGTCTGCCCCTTGGCGAGGTTGCCGCGGTAGAGCGCGTTGGACTTCACCGCCGTCGAGTGGCCCGCGTAGGTCCGCATCATCCAGGGCTTGTCGCGCTCGGGCAGGCGGTGGCTCATGCGGAGATTGTCCCGCATCGGGTATGACTCCGCGCCATGCGAGCGATCGACGTCCGGCACCTGGGCAACGAGCGGGTCATCGGCTGCTGGGAGGTCGGCGGGGTCCTGATCGACCCCGGCCCGCAGTCGACCGAGGCGACGCTGCTGGAGGCGCTGGACGGCGAGACGCCGCGCGCGGTGCTGCTCAGCCACATCCACTTCGACCACGCAGGCGTGGCCGGCGCGCTGGTGCGGCGCTGGCCCGAGCTGCCCGTCTACGTGCACGAGCGCGGCGCGCCCCACCTGGCCCTTCCGGAGCGGCTGGTGGCCAGCGCGGCGCGGCTCTACGGCGGCGAGGAGGAGCTCGCGCGGCTGTGGGGCGAGGTCGTGCCGGTGCCCGAGGCCAACCTGAACGTGCTCAGCGGCGGCGAGACGGTGCTCGGGGACTACCGGGTCGAGTACACGCCCGGCCACGCCTCCCACCACGTCTCCTACCTGCACGAGCCCACCGGCACGGCGTTCGTGGGCGACGTGGCCGGCGTGCGCATCCCGCCGTCGGCGTACGTGATGGCCCCGACGCCCCCGCCCGACATCGACGTGGAGGCGTGGGACCGCTCGCTCGACCTGGTCGAGGGCTGGGCGCCACAGGCGCTCGCGCTGACGCACTTCGGCCGCGTCGACGACGTCGGGCCGCACCTCGCCGCCGCGCGCGAGCGCCTGCACGAAGTGGTGCGGCTGGCGGCCCAGCATGGTCCGGAGGCGTTCGCCGCCGGCATCCTCGACCGGATCGAGCGGCACGCGGGCGAGCTGGCCGAGACCTACGCGCAGGCCGCGCCCGTCGAGCACCTCTACCTCGGTGCGCGCCGCTACCTGGACAAGCGCGCGGAGACCTGATCGCGCCGCTCGACGAGGCTCCGCCGGAACCGGCGGAATGCTGTGTCCGTCAGGAACGCCGAGCAGCGCTCGACTCCCTGAGCATCCGTCACCCACAGAGGAGACCAGATGGACTTGCTGAGCATGCTTCGAGAGGGTGTATCCGAAGGCGCTGATCCGGCTCGTGCGGCAGGCATCACCGTGCGCCAAGACCTCGAGCCAGCGGCGGGGCTGCCGGTCCTTCCGCCCAGCTACGAGGAGCCGCTGGAGATCCACCAGCGATACGTCGACGGCGAAGTCGTCGGCGTGATCGAGCTCGACAGCGTCGGATCTTCCGCCAACAGGCTGGAGGAGGTCCTCGTCGCTCTGCATCGTGCGGGCGAGTATCCACTGCCCGTGGCGAGCACGACCGTCGCGCCCGGGGACGGGTCGACGCCGATCACGATCACGACGCTCGAGATGCCGCACCGGGTGTTCGACGCGTGGTTGCGCCTCTCCGACGGCGACGCGAACGGAACGCCGTTCGAGCGGACATCACTGGGTGAGGAGCTCGCGCTGGCGCACCCGCGCGCGCTCGACCCCCTCCTCGAGACCTCGGCCCACGATCTCGTCCTCGGTGCCTGGGACTCCCATCGCAAGGGCCCAGCGGGCCAATTGCGCATCGCGCGGAGCTTCACGAGCACTCTGATCGGGCTGAACCCGGTCGTCCTGCGCCAGGTCGCCGCCCGTCGCGACCCGTTGAACATCGGCGATGCGAGCGACGCGCCGAAGGGAGCGAGGAAGCTGTCGGAGGAGGGCCTCAGCTCGATCCCTCCGCAGCGCACGCGTCTCGGCGTCTCGATTCAGTCCGCGCGCTATCAGGGCTTCCTGTCCTTTGCCGGGCTCCGGCGCCTGGGCTTCGAGCGCTACGACGCCGTCGAGGCGCGCGTGATGCTCGCCGCCCTCTGCCTCTATGCGCTGACGCTCCGTGACGCGATGGGGTGGAGCCTCCGGGCGCAGTGCGAGCTGATCCCGCTCAGCGATCTCCAGTTCGGGCTCGCTCGACGCTCCTCCTCCCACGCCGAGCCGTTCGCGCTCGGGGTCGATGATGCCAAGCGCCTCTTCCTCGAGGCGGTGGCCCGCGTCGGCATCGAGGACCGGAACGTGCGGCTGGAGGCCGGGACCCGGCTCAACGACCTCGTCGGAAAGGCCATCACCGCCTCGAAGGCCGACGGCTCGCGCTGAATCGATGCTTCGCGTCACGATCCGCTTTCCGCTCGGCGTGTACCACGCGCAGTCGTCCGCGGCCTTCGCCGATCCCGAATGGCCTCCCAGCCCCGTCCGACTGATCGGCGCACTGCTCGCGGCGGCCCACGAGGCGCCCGGCGTCGATGCGCGCGCGGCGCGAGTGGCGCTCGAGCGCCTCTGCGATGCGCCACCGCCGCGGGTCATCGCACCGCCGGCGGAGACCATCGCCGACGCCGACGGACGAGCAACCGTCGCCCTGCTCCGAGGCGCATCGCGCTGGGCGCCCCAAAACCGCATGCCGGACGCTGGCGTATCTCCCCGCAACCTCGGCAGGGAGCGCGCCGAGGTCCACAAGGTCGGAGTCGCGATCGGCGAGGCGCCGGTCCACTTCGAGTGGCCGGACCTCGTACTTGGTCCGGTGGAGCTCGAGCGGCTTGAGCGGCTCGCCGGTGAGGTGACGTTCATCGGCACGTCACGTTCACCCGCCATCGTCACGGCCGACGAGGCGCCTGCCCCGATCGATGACGTCGCTGTCGACCGTACGTGGCGGCCGCAGCCGGATGACCGCATCGGGCGCGAGA
>JBPCNM010000036.1:0-11620 GCA_051001255.1 Solirubrobacteraceae bacterium | reverse complement strand
TGTAGACTGGCCGCATGAGCAGATTCCTCGAGCGACTCTCCCAGGGACCGGTCATCTGCGCCGAGGGCTACCTCTTCGAATTCGAGCGGCGCGGCTACCTCCAGGCCGGGGCTTTCGTCCCGGAGGTGGTCCTCGACCATCCGGAGCTGGTGGCGCAGCTGCACCGCGAGTTCGTGCACGCCGGCTCGGACGTCGTCGAGGCGTTCACCTACTACGCCCACCGGGAGAAGCTGCGCCTGATCGGCAAGGAGGACGCGCTCGAGGAGATCAACCGGCAGGCGCTGCGGATCGCGGGCGACGTCGCCCGCGAGAGCGACGCGCTGCTGGCCGGCGACATCTGCAACACGAACATCTACGACCCCGACGACCCTGACGCCATCGCCGCGGTGCGCGCGATGTTCGAAGAGCAGGTCGCCTGGGCCGTCGAAGCCGATGTGGACTTCATCATCGGCGAGACGTTCTCCTGGGTCCAGGAGGCGCTGATCGCGCTCGAGGTGATCCAGGCGACCGGGCTGCCGGCCGTCATCACGTTCGCCCAGCACCGCGCCCCGAAGACCCGCGACGGCTGGACGCCGGAGGACGCCTGCCGGCGCCTCGAGGAGGCGGGCGCCGCCGTCGTCGGCCTCAACTGCATCCGCGGTCCGCAAACGATGCTGCCGCTGCTGGAGCGCATCCGCGAGACGTGCGACGGTCCCATCGCGGCGCTGCCGGTGCCCTACCGCACGACCGAGGAGGAGCCGAGCTTCCAGTCGCTCACCGATCCCGGCTGCGACTGCATCCCCGGCGACCGGCCGTTCCCGACCGCGCTGGACCCCTTCACCTGCAACCGCTACGAGATCGGCGAGTTCATCAAGGCCGCCCACGAGCTGGGCGTCGCCTACCTCGGTTTGTGCTGTGGCGCCGCGCCGCACCACATCCGGGCCGTGGCGGAGGCGCTCGGTCGCACGCCGCCGGCCAGCCGCTACAGCGCGGACATGAGCCGGCACGCGTACTTCGGCTCCGACACGAGTCTCAAGACCGTCAACCAGACCTACGCGGGCGAGCTCTAGCGTCGGCTTGCGTCAATCACGAGCTCGATCGCGGCGATCCGCTCGCCGAGCTCGACCATCTCGGCAAGCCGCCGCGCCGCGAGCGGCGCCATCGTCGTCCGGTCCTCGATGCCCTCCGCGTGCGAGGTGCTGACCACCTCGCCTCAGCGGCTTCAGGTAGCGGTACGCCGTGCTGATCGGCAGGTCGAGTCGCTGCGCGAGGGCGTCGGCACCGCACGGCCTCGCCGTCGGCGACCGCGAGCATCAACTCCAGCTCCCGGGCCAAACGAGCTTCCCATGCGGCCGATCATAGGTCCGGGCGGGACCCGCAGACCGCTAGAAGTTCACGCTGAGGTATTGCACGTCGAGATAGTCCTCCAGCCCCATGCGCCCGCCCTCGCGGGCGTCGCCCGACCCCTTGACGCCGCCGAACGGGGCCTGCACCCATCCGAGCGCGCCGTCGTTGACCGCGACCATGCCGTACTCGAGCGCCTCGCCGACCCGGTGCGCGCGGCCGAGGTCGCGGGTGAAGAGGTAGGCGGCGAGGCCGTACTCCGAGGCGTTGGCGATCGCCACCGCCTCCTCCTCGGAGTCGAATCCGATCAGCGGGGCGACGGGACCGAACGTCTCCTCGGTGGCGATGCGGGCATCGAGCGGCACGTCGGCCAGGATCGTCGGCGCGTAGAAGCGGTCGCGATCGAGCCCGTCGACCGGCCCGCCGCCGCACAGCGCCCGGGCGCCGCGCGCGAGCGCATCCTCGACCTGGCCGCCCACCTTGGCGACCGCCGCGGCGTCGATCAGCGGGCCCACGGTCACGCCGGGCTCCAGTCCGTCGCCGATCCGGGCGGCGCGGACGCGCTCGGTCAGCAGCTCGCCCAGGGCGCCCAGCACGGACCGCTCGACCAGCACGCGGTTGGCGGCGATGCACGTCTGGCCGGCGTTCTGCAGCTTGGAGAACGTGAGCTGTTGCGCCGCCAGCTCGAGGTCGGCGTCGGCGAAGACGATGAACGGAGCGTGGCCGCCCAGCTCCAGGCTGGCCTTCTTGCCCGTCTCGGCACAGCGGGCGGCAAGCAGCCGCCCGGTCGCCATCGAGCCCGTGAACGAGAGTTGGCGCACCTCGGGCGCTTCCGTGAACACCTCGCCGATCGGCGCCGGTTCGCCGCAGACCAGGTTCAGCACGCCGGGCGGGAAGCCGGCCTCGTGGAAGATCTCGAAGAGCAGGACGGCCGAGAGCGGCGTCTGCTCGGCCGGCTTGAGCACGACCGTGTTGCCGGCGGCCACGGCCGGGGCCAGCTTGCGCGTGATCATCGAGCTCGGGAAGTTCCACGGCGTGATGCAGGCGACTACGCCGCGCGGCCGCCGGCGCACGTAGAGCCGTTGGGAGGGGCGGTTGGACGCGAGGATCTCGCCCCACGGACGGCGGATCTCCTCGGCGTACCAGAGCAGGAACTCCGCGCCCCAGCGAACCTCGCCCTCGGCCTCGTCGACCGGCTTGCCGCCTTCGAGCGTCATGGCGCGCGCGAGCTCGGCCGCGCGTTCGAGGACCAGCGCGTGGGCGCGCCGCAGCGGGGCCCCGCGCTCGTCGGGCGGGAGCGCCGACCAGGCTGGGAACGCCGCGTGCGCGGCCGCGACCGACGCGCGGGCGTCATCGGCCGACGCGGCGACCACGTCGCCCACCGGCGCCCCCGTGGCCGGGTCGGTGACCGTCAGGCGGTCGGCGCCGTCGCGCCAGCCCCCGCCGATGTAGAGACCGCTTGCGGTCTTGACCGCGCGGTGGACGCCGAGGTCTCGGTGCAGCATGGACATCAGGCTACCCGGGCGCGGAGTGAGGCTGGACGGGGAAGGACCCTTGCCGTAGGGTGGCGAACTCCCCGGTTGGTTACGGTGGCTTTACGGTGCGTTGACACCTGACCGCCGTCATGGGATAACGGGGAATACCGAAGGCTGCGAGGGGAGTCAGGGGCTGTGCGCAAGGATGAGATTCAGCGACGGGTCGATGCGGTTCGAGCGCAGCGGAGCGAGCTCGAGAACCACATCATCGACGAGTATCGAGCCGGGTACATAGGCCGCCGGGAGTTCATGCGCCGCGGCGCCGTCGTCGGGATGTCGCTGCCGCTGGTGGGCTTCCTCGCGACCGCCTGCGGTTCCGGAGAGAGCCAGCAGTCGGGCTCCGCGGGAGCCGAGGCGAACAAGGCAGACGTCAAGAAGGGCGGCGCCATCAGGACGGGCATCCAGACCCCGGGCTCAGATCTCGACCCGATCAAGGTCAACAACCAGGGCGCCCTCTCCGTCCTCGGGCAGAGCGCCGAGTTCCTGATCTTCTCGAACCGGGACCTCAAGCCCGTGCCACGGCTGGCCGAGAGCTGGAAGCCCAACCGCGACGGCTCGCAGTGGACCTTCAAGATCCGTCAGGGCGTGAGCTTTCAGGACGGCAAGCCGATGACGGCGGAGGACGTCGCGGCGACGTTCAACCTGCACGCCGACCCCGAGAACGGATCCAACGCGCTCTCGGCGTTCACCGGCGTGCTGTCGAAGGGGGGCGCCCAGGCCATCGACGAGTCGACGGTGATGTTCGAGCTCGACGCCCCGAACGGCAACTTCCCGTTCTCGACGTCCTCGGACAACTACAACCTCGTCATCCTGCCCAAGGGCTTCGACCCCACGAAGTGGTCCAAGACGTTCCCGGGCACGGGCCCGTGGAAGCTCGAGAAGTACACGCCCAACGTAGGCATCAGCTACACGAAGAACCCGGACTACTGGGACAAGACCCGCCAGCCGCTGCCCGACCGCAGCGAGGTCAAGTTCTACGAGAAGGAAGAGGCCGCGATCCTGGGCATCCAGGGCGACGAGATCGACATGCTCGCGCAGTTCTCGCCCGTCAACGGCAAGCCGCTCCTCACCGACCCCAACATCAGCATCCTCGAGCTGCGCGCCGCGCAGCACCGCGAACTGCACATGCGCACCGACAAGGAGCCGTTCAACGACAAGCGCGTACGCCAGGCGGTGGCGCTCCTCATCAACCGCGACAACATCGTCAAGGGCCTGCTCGAGGGGAAGTCGGACTACGGCAACGACAGCCCGTTCGCCCCCGCCTACCCGACGACGGACAAGTCCGTCGCCCAGCGCAAGCAGGACGTCGAGCGGGCCAAGGCGCTGCTGTCGGAGGCCGGCAAGAGCAACCTCAGCGTCGAGTTGCGCGGCTGGAGCGGCTTCGAGATGCCCCAGTACGGCGCGCTCGTCCAGAACGACCTCAAGGCGGCGGGCATCGGCGTCAAGCTCAACTTCACCGACGCCGCCAGCTACTACGGCGATGCCGTGTACGGCAAGTCGCCCTGGCTGGACTCCACGTTCGGCCTCACCGAGTACGGGCACCGGGGCGTGCCGAACGTGTACCTCGGCGCGCCGCTCAAGAGCGACGGAACCTGGAACTCGGCCCACTTCAAGAGCAAGGAGTACGACAAGCTCGTCGTCGAGTACGTCTCAGCGCTCGACCTGCAGTCCCAGCGCACCGCGGCGAAGAAGATCCAGGAGATGCTGCTCGACGAGGTGCCGATCATCTTCTCCTACTTCTACTTCTACCTCACCGGGACCAAGTCCTCGGTGGCCGGGGTCGACGTGTCCGCCATGGGCCACTTCGACGTCACCCAAGCCGGCCAGAAGGCCTGACGGCGGCCAGCGTCAGTCGGGGAGGAGATCCACCATCGCCCGCTTTCTTGCCAAGCGCGTCGCGCTCGGCGTCATCACCCTGCTGCTGCTCAGCATCGTAATCTTCCTGGCCGCCCAGGTGCTGCCCGGCGACGTGGCGCGGCGCATCCTGGGCCCGTTCGCCGATCAGGGCTCGGTGGACGCGCTGAACCGGGAGCTGGGCGCCGACCGCCCGCTGTTGACCCAGTACTGGGACTGGATCTCGAGCTTCCTCACCGGCGATCTCGGTGAGTCGATCCAGAACCGTCCGGTGTCCGACGTCCTCGTCGACGCGCTGTTCGCCTCGGGCAAGCTCGCGCTGCTGGCCTTCATCATCGTCGTGCCGCTCGCGATCGCCGGCGGCGTGGTGGCGGCCATGCACGAGGGAACCTTCCGCGACCGCCTGATCTCGATCGGCGGCCTGTCGGCCACGGCCATCCCCGAGTTCGTGTGGGCGGTGATCTTCATCTTGGTCTTCGCGCTCGGCCTCGGGCTGTTTCCCACGACCGCCCAACCCCCGGGCGGCGCGGGGATCTTCACGCAGATCGAGTACCTCCTGCTGCCGTCGCTGTGTCTGGTCTGCACGCTGTTCGGCTACATCGCACGCATGGCGCGGGCCGGCACGATCGAGGCGCTGGAGGCCGACTACACGCGCACCGCGATCCTCAAGGGCCTGCCTCGGCGCACGGTGATCCGGCGCCACGTGCTGCGCAACTCGCTGCTCCCGACGATCGCCGTGGTGGCCACCCAGGCCGGCTACCTGATCGGCGGCCTGGTGATCATCGAGGCCATCTTCAACTACCAGGGGATCGGCCAGGCGCTGTTCCGGGCCGCCACGCAGAAGGACATCCCGGTGCTGCAGAGCGGCGTCCTGATCATCGGGATCGTCTACCTCGTGGCCACCCTGATCGCCGACATCCTCTATTCGGTGCTGAACCCGCGTGTCCGCTTGGGGGCCGCGGAATGAGCGCGCCTGGACAGCCCGCTCCCGCCGGCGCCACCGACATCGGAACCGCGAGCCCGGCGACCGTCGGGCCTCGCGGCGACGACGCCCGGGTGGCCACCAAGGAGCGCCTGGCGCTCCTCAAGCGCTCCAAGTCGTTCATCGGCGGCGCCATCATCGTCGGCTTCTGGGTGCTGTGCGCGGTGTTCGGCGACCTGGTGGTGCCGGCGGACCCGCTGGCCTCGGACCCGATCAACGACCTGATCGCCCCCTCGGCGGACAACTGGCTCGGCACCGACAAGCTCGGCCGCGACGTCTTCTCGCGCGTCATCGTCGGCGCCCGCGACATCCTCATCGTCGCGCCGTTGGCCACCATCCTTGCGACCGTCCTGGGGACTGCGCTCGGGCTGGTGACCGGCTACTTCCGCGGGGCCGTGGACGACGTGCTGAGCCGGATCATCGAGGCGTTCCTGGCGCTCCCGGTGATCATCATGGGCCTGCTGGTCGCCGTCGCGCTCGGTCCCTCGAAGACCACCCTCATCATCACGATCGGCATCCTCTTCGCCCCGATCATCTCCCGCACGGTCCGCGCCGCGGTGCTCACGGAGCGCGAGCTCGAGTACGTCTCCGCCGCCCGGCTGCGCAACGAGCGCACGCCGTACATCCTGTTCGGCGAGATCCTGCCCAACGTGATGGGCCCGATCATCGTGGAGTTCACCGTCCGGCTCGGCTACGCGATCTTCACCGCCGCCGGGTTGTCCTTCCTCGGCTTCGGCATCCCGCCGCCGGCGCCGGACTGGGGCCTGCAGGTGTCCGAGCACTATGGTGTGATCTCGGGCGGCTTCTGGTGGCCCGTCCTGTTCCCGAGCCTCGCGATCGCCACGCTGGTCATCGGCGTGAACCTGATCGCCGACGGCGTGGCCTCGGCCTTCGAGCGATGACTCAACACACTCCTGACAGCACCGTCGCGGCACCCGCCGCCCTCGAGCTCACCGACCTCGAGGTCGCCTACCGCGTGCGCGGGGTCTGGCGACCCGTCCTGCGCGGCGTCAACTTCACCGTCGCCGAGGGGGAGTCCTACGGGCTGGTGGGCGAGTCGGGCTGCGGCAAGTCGACCGCGGCGTACGCCGTCCTGCGCTATCTGCCGCGCAACGGGCGCATCTCGAGCGGCTCGGTCAAGGTCGCCGGAGAGGACCTGGCGGGCATGCGCGAGTCGCAGGTGCGCAAGCTGCGGGCCTCCAAGGTCTCGATGGTCTACCAGAACCCGGGCGGGGCGCTGAACCCGACGATCCGGGTCGGCGACCAGGTGACCGAGGTGTTCGTGATCGCCGGCGAGGACCCCAAGCTGGCGGGCGAGCGGGCCAGGGAGATGCTCGCCAAGGTGCAGATCTCCGACCCGGAGAGCGTCATGCGCCGCTATTCGCACCAGCTCTCGGGCGGCATGCAGCAGCGTGTGGTGATCGCGATGGCGCTGGCGAAGGACCCCGCGCTGCTCATCCTCGACGAGCCGACCACCGGGCTGGACGCCACCGTGGAGGCGGAGGTCCTCGAGCTCGTCTCGGTGCTCCGCGAGGAGTTCCAGACCAGCGTCCTCTTCATCAGCCACAACCTCGAAGTGATCGCGAAGATGTGCGACCGCGTCGGTGTGCTCTACGCAGGGCGGCTCGTCGAGGAGGGCCCGGTCGACGACGTGTTCAACGACGCCCGGCATCCCTACGCGGTCGGCCTGCTGCGCTGCCTCCCGCGCGGCGGCGTGCGCAAGGACCAGCAGCGGCTGGACACGATCCCCGGCTTCCTGCCGCAACTCGGCGCCGACCTGCCGGCCTGCGTGTTCGTCGATCGCTGCGGACTCGCGCAGGAGATCTGCTCGCAGGAGGAGCCGCCGTTCCACGACGCGGGGAACGGGCGCCACAGCCGCTGCCACTTCTGGGAGCAGGCGCACGAGCTGCCGCGGGCGACGCCCGCTTCCGCCGCGTACAAGCCGGTCGACCAGAACGCGGACCCGGTCATCCGCGCGGAGAGCCTGCGCAAGACGTTCCGCCAGGAGGGCAACGACATCCGGGCGGTGGACGACCTCAACTTCGCCCTGCGGCCGGGCGAGACGCTGGGGCTGGTGGGCGAGTCCGGCAGCGGCAAGACGACGCTCGCGCGCACGCTGCTCGGGCTCATCTCCGCCGACGAGGGATCGATCATCGAGCTCGACGGGGTACCGCTCGAGAAGGCGATCACGAAGCGCGGGCGCGACGACGTGCGCGCGCTGCAGATCGTCTTCCAGAACCCCGACTCCGCGCTCAACCGCCGGTTCTCCGTGCAGCGCATCCTGGGTCGCGCGCTGGAGAAGCTGCGCGGCGACAGCGGCGGCGAGCGCGACGAGCACCTGCGCGAGCTCGCACACTCCGTTCGCTTCGACACGCGACTCATCCACTCCCGCCCCGCACAGCTGTCGGGCGGCCTCAAGCAGCGCGTGGCCATCGCCCGCGCGTTCGCCGGAGACCCCCGGATGGTGGTCTGCGACGAGCCGACCTCGGCGCTGGACGTCTCGGTGCAGGCCGCGATCCTCAACCTGCTGGCGGAGCTGCAGGCCGAGAAGGGCGTCGCCTACCTGTTCATCTCCCACGACCTCGGCGTCGTGCGCTACCTCTCAGATCGCATCGCCGTGCTCTACCTCGGACGGCTGATGGAGCTCGGGGACGCCGAGACGGTGTTCGGTGCCCCGCACCATCCCTATACCGAGGCGCTGCTGTCGTCGGTCCCGAAGGCCGACGGCGAGGAGCGCGAGCGCATCCGCCTCCAGGGTGAGATCCCCAGCCACGGCGACCCGCCGGCGGGCTGCGTCTTCCACACGCGCTGCCCGCGCTACATCGGCGACATCTGCCACGAGCAGGAGCCGGAGCTCAAGGAGGTGGAGCCCGGCCACTTCTGGCGCTGTCACTACTCGGTCGAGGACCTGCGCGAGCTGCAGCTGACCGCGCCCGAGGAGCGGCCCGCGAGCGCCGACGCAGTCGGCGGCGGTGGCGAGGCCGCAGGCCGAGACAGCGCGCCGGCCGGCGACCGGCCCCTCGACGATGACGCGCCGGCGCCCAGTGCGGCCCCGGTGAGCGAGCGCCCGCCGGACGTCGACGGAACCCCAGGGGCGCGCCCGCCCGGGGGCGAGCGCTGAAGGTCCGCGCCGCCGTCCTCGAGCGGCCCGGAGCGCGGCTGGAGGTGACGGACCTCGAGCTCGCGCCGCCCGGGCCGGGCGAGGTGCTCGTGCGCCTGCATGCCAGCGGCGTCTGCCACTCGGACTACAACGCGGTCGACGGCACCGCGGGCACCCGCTGCCCGGCGGTCCTCGGCCACGAGGGCGCGGGCGTCGTCGAGGCGACGGGCGCGGGCGCGGGCGTGGCGGTCGGGCGGCGCGTGATGCTCTCCTGGATGCCGGCCTGCGGGCACTGCGCGGAGTGCGTGCGCGAGCTGCCGTACCTGTGCGGCGCCGCCTGGGAGGGCATGGGCCACGGCGGCCTGCTCGACGGCACCCCGCGGCTGTCGCGCGGCGGCGAGCCGGTCTACCACTACTCGTTCCTCTCCACGTTCGCCGAGCGCACGGTCGTGCCGGCCGCGTGCTGCATCCCGATCCCCGACGGCGTGCCGTTCGACGTCGCCGCGCTGGCCGGCTGCGCCGTGGCGACCGGCACCGGCGCGGTCTGGCGCACCGCGGGCGTGCGCCCCGGCGACCGGGTCGCGGTGATCGGCTGCGGCGGTGTCGGGATGAGCGCGCTGCTCGGCGCGATCGCGGCCGGGGCGCACCCGGTGGCGGCCGTCGACGTGTCGCAGGACAAGCTGGCCGCCGCGGAGGAGCTGGGCGCCACCCACGCGGTGAGCTGGGCCGGGAGCGCAGAGGCGACCGCCGAGCGCGTGGTCGAGGTCACCGGCGGCGGCGTGGACTACGCGTTCGAGGCGACCGGCCGCCCGGAGGCCGCGCTGGCCGCGTTCCTCTCGACCCGCGCGCGGGGCGCGGCGGTGCTCATCGGCATCCCCGCCGGCGACGCGACGATCACGCTGCCCGCGCTGCCGATCCCGCGCCTGGAGCGGCGCATCCTCGGCTCGATCTACGGCTCCTCGCGGCCGGAGCGCGACCTTCCGGCGCTGCTCGAGCTCTACCGGCGCGGCCGGCTCCCGCTCGACCGGCTGGTGTCGAAGCGGATGCCGCTGGACGCGGTGCAGGACGCGTTCGCCGCGATGCGCGGCGGCGAGGTCCTGCGCGTGGTGCTCGACTTGGAGGGCGTGACATGACGGATCCCCTGGACGGGCGCGTCGGCGAGTTCTGGTCGGGCGAGGTGCCCGACGGCAGCCACATCAACGTGGTGCTCGCGCGCCGCGGCTCGCCGACGGCCGCCGCGGCGGCGGGCGCGCTCGCCAATCCGCGGCCCGGGCACGTGCCGTTCCTGGCCTGCCTGTCGCCGGGCGTGGTCGTGCGCCCGACCACCGTCGTGGTCAACAAGTGGCCGGTCGACGGCGACACCGGGCCGATGACATGGGGCGCGGTGCAGCTCGGCATCGCCCAAGGTGTGCTCGACGCGGTCGCGGACGGGCTGATCGACCCGGCCGAGGCGGCCGAGGTGATCCTGCTCGTGGCGGTCTGGGTCGATCCTGGCGCGCACGACGAGACGGCGGTCAAGCGCGCGAACCGCGAGGCGATGCGCGGCGCGATCGCCGACGCGCTGGCACCGCCGCCGGGGGCGGAGATCCAGGCGCTCGTCGAGCGCCGCGAGGACGCGGCGAACATCTACTACACGGGCGAGTGGCTGTGCGGATCCCCTCGGTCGAGTCCCGGCGCTACGGCGTCGCGCTCGACCCGCCGTTCAACGCCGCCTGGGACCCCGAGCCGCGCACGCGCAGCGAGGCGGCGCTCGTGATCGTGCGTGCCGACGACGGCACCGCCGGCTACGCGAGCGGTGACGACCTGCCCGACGCCGCGCTCCTCGAGCGCCTGCTGGTCGGGCTCGATCCGCGGCGCACCGAGGTCGTGCGCGAGCTGTGCGAGACGGTCGACTTTCACGGCGGCCGCCCGTGGATCGCCGAGGTGGCGGTCTGGGACCTGGCCGCCCGCGCGCTCGGCGAGCCGCTGTGGCGGCTGCTCGGCGGGCGCTCGGAGCGGATCCTCGCCTACGCCTCCAGCGGTGAGCTGGTGGCGCCGGACGAGCGCGCCCGGCGCGTGACCGCGCTGCGCGACGCCGGCGTGCGCGCCGTCAAGCTCCGGTTCCACCACGCGGACTGGCGCAAGGACGTGGCGGTCGCCGAAGCGGTCCGCGACGCGGTCGGCTTCGGCGTGGAGCTGATGGTGGACGCCAACCACGGCTGGCGCATGGCCGGCGATCGCACGCGGCGCTGGGACGTCGCGACCGCGCTCCAGTGCGCCCGCGCGCTAGAGCCGCTCGGCGTCTACTGGCTGGAGGAGCCGTTGCCGACGTTCGACTTCGACGGCTACGTCCGGCTGCGCGCGGGGACGTCGCTGCGGATCGCGGCAGGTGAGATGGTGCGGAGCCTGGCCGAGGCGCGCGACCTGATCGTGCGCGGCGGGGTCGACGTGGTCCAGGCCGACGTCGTGCTGGCCGGCGGCCTCGGCGGCTGCCGGCGGATCGCGGGCATGGCCGACCTGTGCGGGCGGACGTTCTCGCCGCACACGTGGTCCAACGGGCTCGGACTGCTCGCCAACCTGCATCTCGCGCTGGCCGTCTCGACCTGTCCGTTCATCGAGGTCCCGTTCGACCCGCCGGGCTGGAGCCCGGACCGGCGCGACTGGCTGCTCGGCGGCGCCGCGGTGGAGATCGAGCCGGACGGCACGGTTGCTCCGCCGCCCGGTCCCGGGCTCGGGGTCACGCCCGATCTCGACGCGCTGGAGGCGCACCGCATCGGATGAGGATCCGCGCCGCCGTCCTGCACGCCTACGGCGCGCCGCTGGAGGTCTGCGAGCTCGAGCTCGCGC
>JBPCNM010000035.1:0-12080 GCA_051001255.1 Solirubrobacteraceae bacterium | reverse complement strand
ACGCGGCGGCGGGCACCTGGGTCGGCTCGACCGGGCGCAGCTCGTCGGCGTAGGAGACCGAGACGCGGTGCAGCGCGCCGTCGGTGTCCACCGAATACTGGCCGAGCCGCCACAGCGGCGGCGAGTATGCGTGGATCGACACTGCGTGCGGCTCGGCGCAGGTGAGGCGGTGGATGTGGGACGGACCGAACGAGAGCGACGCGCCGGCCGCGTAGCGCGTCCGGCGCTCCGGGCGCGCGACGAGCAGCGCGTGCTCCTCGAGTGCACCCTCGACGACGCGGACCGCGCCGCTGGACGTGTCGTGGTCGTGCCAGCCGGTGTCGTTGTCGGGCAGCCAGAAGAGCGCCCACACGTCGACGTCGGCATCGCGGTACAGCGACGCATACGTGCGCTCGGACGCGTTCACGTCGAGGTGAGGGGCCCACAGGTCGCGCCGCGCAGCGACCCGCTCGACGAGGCGGATCATCTCGGGCCGTTCGAGCTGGCGGTCGCCGGGGAGCTCGAGGACATCGAGGATGGGGGACGCGTCACGCGTCATGCGGGCACCTCCTGGGGGACATGGGCGAGCAGGCGCCCGGGGTTGCTGGAGCGGATGGCGCTGAGCGCCGCGTCGCCCAGGGCGGGCGACCTCGGCTCGGCATACGGACGGTCCGAGCCTTGGCAGACGACGTCGACGCCGAGGACGCGCCGGACCGCGTCGACGGCCTGCGTGCCGTAGGAGGACGTCTCCACGAGCGTCAAGGGATCGACCGGCTCGCTCTCGCCGCCGCGGGCGCGATGGCGCTCGCCGTGCAGCGGGCCGAGGCCGGCCAGCGCGGCGAAGCACACCGGCAGGCGCGGGAAGCGGCGGCGGCCGTCATGCGCCCACGCCCACCAGGCGGCGTGCAGCTGGTTGACGTAGGGGACGACCGGCGCCCACCAGGCGGGGCGGCCGGCGGCATCCTCGCCGGCCGGGCCGGGGTGCACGAACAGGGGGCGCTGGGCGGCATCGAGCACGCCGAGCAGCGGCGCGAGCCGGTCGAGCCCGTCCGGTGCGGCGAGCACGTCGGCGGCGACCTCGAGCCCGATGGCTCCGCGCTCGAGCGCGGAGCGCAGCGCGGCGGGATCCGGCTCCCGGACGCCGGCCATCGCCCACGCCCGGAACGGCGCCGGCAGGGCGAGCGCGCTCTCGAGCCACGTGGCGGCGAGCTCGGCCGACTCGGAGGGCGCCAGGCGGTCGAGGCCGAGCCCGGTCGACACCGCGACGCACACGAGCTGGTCGCCGTCCGCGGCCGCCAGCGAGGCGCGCGCCTCGACGTCGTGGTCGGCCGGCGTCACCGCGTAGGCCCGCTCACCGGGCAGGTGCAGCTCCCAGCCGTCGAGCCGCGGCGCCGCCGTGCGCGCGCGCAGGGCAGCGAGGAACGGGTTGGGCCAGAGATGCTGGTGGAGGTCGGTGGTCATCTCGCTGAAACGATTCACTGAAACGGTTCACTGAATCGGTTCAACGGTAGCGCACGCGCACGAGAACGCCAAATGGAGAGTGCCGGGCACTCGCTATTCGGACCGGCGATTGCGTGCGCTTCCCGAACCAGCGGGTACGGTTGCCTGGTGGCTTCGCGGAGACGCGTCACGATCAAGGACGTCGCCGCCGCGACGGGACTGTCGCCCGCCGCCGTGTCCTACGCGATGCGTGGCGTGCAGACGTCGCCGGAGACGCAGGAGCGCGTGCGCCAGGCGGCGGAGGAGCTCGGGTACACCGGCAACGCGGTCGCGCGCGCCCTCGCGCGCGGGCGAACCGGGCTCGTCGGCGTGCTCTCGAGCTCGCTGCAGGACCTGAGCGAGCAGCGCTTCGTCGAGACGCTCGGCCGCCAGCTCGGCCGCCACGACCTCCACATGGTCGTCGTCGACGCGCGCGGGGAGCCCGACCGGGAGCGGATGCTGGCGCGCCAGCTCGCCGACCAACTCGTCGACGGCCTCGTGGTCTCGCCGCTCGATCCCTCCGACGCGTCCTGGCAGGACATCGGCGAGATGCTGCCGATCGTCACGGTCGGCGACGCGCTGGCGGGACCGACGGTGGGGGAGGTGCTGTTCGACAACCGTGCCGGGGTGGGCATGGTGCTCGAGCACCTGCACCGGCTCGGTCACCGCCGGGTCGCGGTGCTGACGCCGAGCCGGCCGTCGACGCCCGACCGGCCGGCCGAGCGCGTGGTCGCCGAGGTGTGCGCGGCGCTGGGCCTGGAGGCGACCGTGGTCAACACCCGCCACGGCATGGAGGAGGCGACCGAGGTGGCGGCGGCGCTGCTCGCGCGCGACCCGCGCCCGACGGCCGTGTTCTGCCTCTCGGACTCGATCGCCTGCGGCGTCTACGCGGCGGCCGCGGCGCTCGGCCTCGATATCCCGCTTGACCTGTCGGTGGCCGGCTACGACGACCATCCGAGCGCGCGCGTGGTCGCGCCGCCGCTGACCAGCGTGGACTGGGGGCTCCCGGACGTCGGCACGGCGGCGGCCGGGCTGCTCGCCGCGGCGCTCGGGGGCCGCCCGAAGCCGAAGGCGCGCGCTCGCGTCCGGGTTACTCCGTCGCTGGTCGAGCGCGCCTCGACCGCGGCTCCCGCGCTCACCCCGGCCTGAGCGCCGGCATGGCGGTCGTCCGCCGTGTATGCACATGAGCGTCTATATGACGCTTATGTGCAGACGCCGGCGGCGCGCGCCGCCTCGGCGTGCGCCGCCGCCTCGAGCGCGTCGTCGAGCGGCGCCAGCTCGCCAGGCGCGATGCCGAGCGCAGTCGCGGTGAGCCAGTCGGCGAACGCGGTGTTCTTGGGCAACAGCGGCCCGTGCATGTAGGTCCCGATCACCGTCCCGTGGGCGCCGCCGCGGACGCCCTCGGTCCCGTCGGCGCCGTTGTTGCCGTTGCCCTTCAGGACCCTGCCGAGGGGCGCGGTCGCCGTGCCGAGATGCGTGCGCCCGGCGTGGTTCTCGAAGCCCGCCAGCGTCCCCGGACCGCCCGGGAGGTCGAGCGCGATCGCGATGTTGCCGAGGAGCCGCGGGCCCTGCTCGCGGCGGGTGTCGAGATCGACGAGCCCCACGCCGGGAAGCCGCTCGTCGGCCATCTCGTAGCCCTCGCCGAGCAGCTGGAGCCCGCCGCAGACCGCGAGCACGACCGCGCCGCGGCCGGCGGCGGCGTGCAGCGCGTCGCGCTTGAGCGTCGCGAGGTCGCGCGCGCAGCGCGCCTGGTCGCGATCCTGGCCGCCGCCGATGTAGAAGAGGTCGTGCGCGTCGGGGTCGATCGGCTCGCCGATCCCCGCGCCGGCCAGCTCGAACCCCAGGCCGCGCCACGTGCAGCGGCGCTCGAACACCGTCAGGTTGCCGCGGTCGGCGTAGATGTTCATCAGGTCGGGATAGAGCGCGCACACGCGCAGCGTCCGGTCAGGCACGCAGCGCCACCACCTCGGAGCCCACGTGCTCGGCCGTCGCGGGGATCGATCGGGCCGGCAGCGCGCTGAAGCCCGCCGCGCGGCCCTCGGCCTCGAGCTGCGGCGCGGTGAGGTGCACGAGCTCGATCGCGTCGTCCTCCTCGATCACGCTGCCGTCCGGCGCGAACGAGCGTCGCACCCGCTCGATCCGCGTCGCGGCTGCCAGCGCGCGCACCGCGGTCGGCTGAGAGGCGAAGCGCCAGTCCGCGACCGCGCCGAGGTCCGGGTCGGGGAGCTGGCCCTCCAGGTCGCCGAAGTCCTCCAGCGCGGCGGTGATGGCGACCGCGAGCAGGCCGCCCGGCTCGAGCTGCCGATGCGTCGCGGCCAACAAGCCGGCCCGCTCGGGCAGCAGCTGAATCGTCTGCATGGGCACGATCACGAGCGCGAAGTGGCGCCCCAGCGCAAACTCGCCGGCGTCCGCCACCGCGGTCGCCACGGTCAACCCCGCCGCCCGCGCGCGTGCCGAGAGCGCTTCCAGCAGCGCGGGCTCGCAGTCCAGCGCGGTCACGTCGTGGCCGGCGCGAGCGAGCTCGAGCGCGACGCGCCCCGTCCCCGCACCGACTTCGAGCACCGGGCCGTCCGCGGCGGCGGCCAGCTCCCGCCACAGCCCCATGTCGGCGCGGTAGCCTCCGCATTCGACGTCCTGCCAGACGACCAGCGGCGAGAATGCCGTCATCGCCAGTGCCCCTGCACCTGGCCGCGCCGTGCCAGCAGGTCGCGCAGCTCGAGCAGAGCGGTATAGGTCGGCAGCGCGTAGAGCGGCCCCTCGCCGTGCGCGAGCGCGGCGTCGAGCCCGGCCTCCAGCGCCGGCACGACCTCCAGGCGTGCGGCGTCCACGCCGGCGTACTTCATCCGCAGCGCCAGCTCCGCGGCCCGCGTGCCCGAGCACGTCATCCGCCGCACCGACGACGCGAGCAGCTCCCAGTCAGCGTCCCACACCCACGAGACGTCGCGCCCGTCGGCCGTGTTGTCGTTGAGGATCCCGGACAAGTCGAGCTGCTCTCCCTCCAGCGCGAGCGTGCGCAGCACCTCGTTGGCGCCCGCCGGGTTCTTGACCAGCAGGATCGACGTCGGCCGGCCGCCGAGGTCGAGCGTCTCCGCCCGCCCGAACGCGGGCGCCACCGCCTCGAGCCCGGCCACGACCGCGTCCAGCGGGGCGCCGAGCGCGATGCTCAGCGCCGCCGCGCCGAGCGCGTTGTAGACGTTGTAGAGCCCCGGCAGCGGCAGCTCGACCCGGGCGCTCCCGCCGGGCGTGTGCAGAGTGAACGCCGCGGAGCGGATGCCGCGCAGCTCGATCGCGCGCGCCACCACCACCGGCTCCGGCCGCCGGGCGCCGCAGTTCGGGCACGCGTAGCGGCCGAGGTGGGCGAGGTAGATCGCCTCGTAGGCGTAGGGATGCCCGCAGCGGCGGCAGTGCTTGGAGTCGGCGGCGTGCTGGAGCTCGGCGAACGCGAGCGAGTCGTCGTCGACGCCGAAGTACAGCGGTGCGTGCGTGTGCCCGTCGGCGAAGCCGGCTGGCTGCGCGCGGCCGAGGTCGGCGACCAGCGGGTCGTCGGCGTTGAGCACCAGCCCAGTCTGACCCGCGTGCGCGGCCACGACCGCGGCCCAGCGGTCGGCGACGATCTCGAGCTCGCCGTAGCGGTCGAGCTGGTCGCGGAACAGGTTGCCCAGGAGCAGCGCTCGCGGCGCGAACTCCTCGACGACCGGGCCGAGCCAGAACTCGTCGACCTCGAACAGGCCGAGCCCCCCGCCCAGCTCCCGCCCACCGCGGCGCGAGGCGGCGGCCAGCGCGGAGGCCACGCCGCCCGCCATGTTCGCCCCCGCCCGGTTGTGGACGAGCGTCTCGCCAGTGCGCTCGAGGATCGCGGCCGTCATCGCCGCCGTCGTGGTCTTGCCGTTGGTGGCGCTGATCACCGCGCTCCCGTGCTCGAGCCGCCGCGCCAGCAGCCCGATCGCGTGGGGCTCCAGGCGGGTGAGCACCTTGCCGGGCAGCGAGGTGCCGCCGCCGCGGCCGGCGGCCCGCACGAGCGTCCCGACCGCCTTGGCGGCGGCGACCTTGGGGCCCAGCAGGCTCACTAGTGGTTCCTCCTGAGAGGACTTGCAGGAGGGATCACTAGACCAGCACCTTCAGCGCGCGTGGCACGACCTTGATGGTGACGGGCAGGTCGGCGATCGGCTCGCCGTCGGCGTAGGCGGCGAACGGGCGGTTGGCGTGGAACGCGATCTCGCGCCCGCGCAGGAACGTCAGCTCCTCGTTGTCGACGTGCGTGCCGTTGAACACCTTCCGCAGGCCGGCGAGGTAGCGCCGCTTGGGGCACGCGCGCGTCAGCACCACGTCGAGCAGGCCGTCGTCGAGCGCGGCGTCCGGCACGAGGTGCATGCCGCCGCCGAACACGCCCGAGTTGGCCACCGCGACCGAGTAGCCGCTGAACGAACGCGCCTCGCCGTCGACCACGACGTGCCAGCTCGCGTGGCGCCAGCCGCGCAGCGCGCGCAGCGTCGCGTAGACGTAGATCAGCTCGCCGAGCGGGATGCGCGTGGCGTTGGCGATGGCCTGCACGTCGGAGTCGATGCCGGCCGAGGCGATCCCCAGGTACGTCTTCCCGCCGGCTTGCGCGACGTCGATCGCCCGCTCGCGGCCGGTGGCGAGCACGTCGCAGGCGCGCTCGGGATCGCAGCCGATGCCGAGCTTGCGCGCGAAGTCGTTGCCGCGGCCGCCGGGCAGCACGCCGAGCAGCCCGTCGCTGCCGAGCAGCTCGCCGGCGATCGCCCCGAGCAGCCCGTCGCCGCCCATCGCGGCCGCGACCTCGCCGGCCGCCACCGTCTCCCGGGCCAGGTCGCGCGCGTGCGCGATCGAGTGCGTGCGCTCCACGCGAAAGGCGACGCCGCGGGCCCGCAGCGCACGCTCGACCACCGGCAGCAGCCGTGCCGCGCGGCCTCGACCGGCGCTGGGGTTCACGATGAGGCAGAGCGGGCGCCGGGCCATGCGGGGCGGAACGCTAGAAGATCAGCGGAGGACCAGCGCGGCGAGCGAGTCCGCCACATGGGTCGGGCGCGGCTGCGCGGCGTTCGCCTCGGCGCGTCCGGTGACCCCGGTCAGCACGAGCGCGCCGTCGATCCCGGCCCGGCGCGCGCCGGCCACGTCGACGTCGATCCGGTCGCCGACCGCGAGGTAGCGGCCCTCGCCGAGCCGGTCGCGCGCGGCGGCGTACATGTCGGGCTCGGGCTTGCCGACCGTGCGCGCGGCGCGCTGCCCGGTCGCCGCCTCGACCGCCGCGAGGATCGCGCCGGAAGCCGGCCACGGGCCGTCGGGCATCGGGAACGTGCGGTCGCGCGTGACGCCGATCAGCTCGGCGCCGCGCAGGACGGCCTGGGTGGCGATCCGCAGCTCGCGGAAGTCGAAGTCCTCGTGCCCGCCCACCACGACCAAGTCGGCGCGCGTGGCGAACTCCGTGTTGTTGACGACCCGCAGCCCCGCGTCGGCGACGTGGTCGACCAGCGCCTGCGAGCCGATCACGAACGCCGCCCCGCCGTCGCGGCGCTCGGCGAGCACGAACTGCAGCGCGGCACCGCACGTGACCACCTCGTCCACGCTGGCCTGGAACCCGAGCCGCCACAGCTTGCGCACGAACTCCTCCGGCGCGTGCCGGACGTCGTTGGTGATGAACGCGAGCCCCTTGCCCGCCTCGCGCAGGGCGCCGACCGCCTGCACCGCGCCGTCGAGCGCGCCGTCGCCGATCCACAGGCAGCCGTCTAGGTCGAGCAGCACGTGGTCGTAGATGGCGATGGCGGGGGAGAGCGGCACCGGGCCATTATCATCGCCGCTCATGACGAGGTCCCTGACGCTCCTGCTCGCAGGCCTGCTGCTCGCCGCCTTCGCCGGCTGCGGCGACGACGAGCAGGAGGCCGCTACGAAGCCGACGCCGACCCCCGAGGACACCGGCGGGGAGCAGGGCACCGGCTGCCAGCCGGCCGAGAAGGCCGCCCCGAGGAACGTGAAGCTCGCCAAGCCCAAGCAGCGGCTCGACCCGGCCAAGACCTACGTCGCGACCGTCACCACGAACTGCGGCGAGTTCCAGATCACCCTCGACGCCAAGCGCGCGCCCAAGACCGGCGGCTCGTTCAAGCACCTCGCCGACCGGGGCTTCTTCGACGGACTGGGCTTCCACCGGATCGTCCCCGACTTCGTCATCCAGGCCGGCGACCCCAAGGGCGACGGCAGCGGCGGGCCGGGCTACTCGATCGTGGAGGCGCCGCCCGAGGACCTCAGCTACGACAAGGGCGTGGTCGCGATGGCCAAGACCGCGATCGAGGATCCCGGCACCTCCGGCAGCCAGTTCTTCGTCGTCACCGGCGAAGGCACGCCGCTGCCGCCCGAGTACGCGCTGCTGGGCGCGGTGACCGGGGGCCAGGACGTCGTCGACACGATCGGCGTCGCCCCTGTCGGGCCCGACGAGCAGCCCGTCGACCCGATCGTGATCACGTCGATCGAGGTCGAAGCGCGCTAGCGCACCAGCGTGCCCTCGTGGGCGAGCAGCCGGCGCTTGCGGTCGGGCCCGCCGGCGTAGCTCCCGACCCCGCCGGAGCCGGGCAGGACCCGGTGGCAGGGCACGATGATCGGGACCGGGTTGGTCGCGCAGGCGCTGCCGATGGCGCGCGCCGCCTTGGGCCGGCCGACCTTCGCGGCCAGCCCGCCGTAGGTCACGACGTCGCCCGGCCCGACCTCCTCGCGCAGCGCGGTGAGCGCCGAGCGGCGGAAGTCCGAGCGCACGAGCGAGAGGTCGACCGGCACGTCCAGACGCTCGTCGTCGCCTTCGAAGTAGGCGGAGAGGACGTCCCGCGTGGCGGCGAGCTCGCGGTCGGAGGCGACGATCCGCGGCCCCAGCCGGGCGGCGACCTGCGCGAGGAGGAGGTCGGCAGACTCCTCCGGGAAGCCCAGCCGGACCACGCCGCGCTCGCCCTGGACGACCAGCAGCGTGCCGATCGGCGTGTTCAGGCGGGTGTAGACGGCGTCGGCGAGGCCCTCGCGCACGGCGGCGGAGGCGATGGCGTCGAGCAGGCGGGCGGGCAGCGTCATGCGGGAATCCCTTGGGTCCGGAGGGTGCGGATGGCGGTCGACACCCGCTGGCGGGCGGCCACGGCCGAGCAGCCGAGGCGCGTGGCGATCCCGTCGTAGTCGAGGTCCTCGACGAAGCGCAGCCGCAGCGCGGCCTGCGCGGTCTCGGGCAGGACGCCGATCAGCGTCTCGAAGCCGTCGTCGTAGTGCCCGGGCTCCACGACGATCGGGGGCGGCTCGGCGGTCAGCACCTCGCGGCGGCGTGCGCGGAGGTGGTCCAGCGCGGTCGTCGTGGTCACGCGGTACAGCCAGGCGCGCAGGTGCTCGGCGTGGCGCAGGCGCGGATAGGCGCGCAGCGCGCGCAGCAGCGCATCCTGCAGCACGTCCTCGCCCTGCGCGTCGCCGGCGATGCGCCTGGCGTGCACCAGCAGCTCGTCGCCATGCGCTTCGACGAGCGGCCAGAACGGGGGAAGGATGGCCGCGCTCACGAACCTTCAACGTGGCAGATCGCGCGGATGTGAGGGAGTCGCCACAATGGCCGGGTGAGGATCTCGGCGAAGGTGGACTACGCGATGCGGGCGCTCGTCGAGCTGGCCGCGGGGGGCGGCGGCTCGCCGATCACCGCCGAGCGGCTGGCGGAGGCCCAGGGGATCCCGCAGAAGTTCCTGCAGAACATCCTGCTCGAGCTCCGCCGCGCCGGCATCGTGGCGAGCCACCGCGGGCCCGAGGGCGGCCACGCGCTCGCGCGGCCCGCCGACGAGATCACCGTGGCCGACGTCATCCGGGCGGTCGACGGGCCGCTGGGCTCGGTCGCCGGCCACGCGCCGGAGGACATGGAGTACCGAGGCGCCACGATGCGCCTGCGCGACACCTGGGTCGCGGTGCGCGCGAGCGTCCGCGGCGTGCTGGAGGGCATCACGGTCGACGACATCGCCGGCGACCACCTGCCGCAGTCGATCGCCGGCCTGCTCGACGGCTCCGACGCCTGGGTTCGCCGCTAGAGCATGTAGTACAGGAGCTCGCCGTCCTCGCCGATCCGGTGCAGCCCGACCCGCTCGAGCAGGCGCTGGGAGGCGAGGTTGGTGCGCGTGGTGTCGGCGAGCACACAGGTCAGCCCCGACTGCCGGCGCACCCACGTGAGCAGGGCAAAGAGCGCCTCGGTGGCGTAGCCCCGGCCGCGCGCGTCCTTGGTGATCGCGCAGCCGACCGACACGGCGCCCGTCGCGTCGGGCGGCCCCATGAAGCCGACGTCGCCGATCACCCGGCCGTCGGCGCGGCGGACCACCTGGTAGGTGCCGAACGCCCCGAGCGGGCGCTGCTGCGCGGCTGCGGCGGACGTCAGCTCGGCGCGCAGCAGGGTCGAGCCGAGCGGGTAGCCGGCAGCCCACGGATGCCCGTCGTGGTTGCGGCCGTCGGCCAGCTCGCGCGCCCCGGCGGGCTCGAGGAGGACCAGCTCCAGCCGTGCCGTGCGCAGCACCCCATCCATCGTCGCCGACCCTATCCGGGTACACATGCCCGAATGGGCGAACCGATCCTCGCTAGCGCTTGAACTGCGCGGCGCGCTGCTCCGCCACACGCGCACGCGCACGCTTCTGGCGTCTGCGGCCGACCACGATCAGCACGCCGAGCGCGATGGAGACGAGCAGGAAGCCCCAGAAGAACGAGACGCCGGTGCCGATGCCGCCGAACGGCAGCGCGACCAGCTGCACGATCGCCCAGCCGAGCAGGATCACCAGGATGACGGCTGCGATCAGCAGCACGATGCCGCCGATGCGGCGCGCGATCCCGGCGCTCCGCGGCGGGGCGATGATCCCCATCGCCCGCAGAGCGAACAGCTGGCGGCTGGTCGGCGGCGTCTGGCCGAGCTTCTCGGCGGCCACCTTGAGATCGCCGGCGCGGCGCTCGGCCAGCGCCAGCGACGCCTCGGCCATGCGCCGCAGCTGCAGCCGCTCCTGCGGCCGGGCGGCCGCGATCGCCACGCGGAAGTGCTCGCGCGAGCGCTTGGCGTCCATCCGCTCGGCGGCGCGGGCGCCGAGGATCGCCTGGGCCGCGGACTTGTAGCGCGTCTCGGCGTGAAGCTCCTCGTCGGACCGCGACTCGAGCTTCTGCATGGCGGCGAGCGCGCCCTTCTGCTCCAACTTGACCTGCCGCGGCTTCGCCATGCGAGTCAGTCTACGAGCGCCGGCGAAAGCCCGTCTGCTCGATCTCGGGCGCCAGCGGGGTGGCCGGAAGGCCGGAGGTCGGGAACTCGGCCCAGTCGTAGCCGGACGGCGCGATGTCGTTCGGCTCGTCGGGGTGAAACAGGGCGGCGAGGTACTGGATCTGGCCCCGCCCGACCCCCAGCTCGGACTGCCCGCCGCCGTAGGTCACGATCCCGCGCTCGGCGCACCACTCGTAGGTCCGAAGCAGCTCGCGCCAGCTCCCGATGCGCGACGGCTTGACGTTGATCGTCTTCGGCGCGAACGGCAGCGCCTCGATGTCGGCCACCCCGTGGATGGGCGCGTCCCAGGTGATGCGGTCGCGGTAGGGGCGCAGCGCCTCGTCGGCGGCCGGCACCGTGAGGTCGGGGTCCTCCAGCCACGCGTCCGGGAACGCCTCGGCGCAGCGGCGGTAGAGGTCGGGGTCGGTGGGGACGTCGACCGGGGTGCCCTTGTAGGCGCCCTTGAAGTCGATCGACGCGACGGCGCCCGTTCCGGCGAGCGTCGTGAGCAGCTCGTCGTCCCACTCGGGCGCGGAGTCGAGCTTGAAGCGCAGGCCGGGGTAGTGCGCGAGGCGGCGCGTGACGGGCTCGGCGCTCGGCGGCTCGCCGAGGCGCAGCGAGACGACGAACGCGATCGGCCGCGGCTCGCGCCCGAGCGCGTCGGCCAGCGAGCGCCCGGCCTGGCGCAGGGCGAGGTCGGCGGCGGCGGACTCGAACGCCCAGCGGCGATAGTGGCGGAACGCGGGCATGCCCGGGTCGGCGCCTCCGAAGAGGTCGAGCCCGTCGAGGCGGCGGGAGAACGAGTCGAGCGTCCAGCTGCCCGTGAGCGCCAGCACCGGGCCGGCTTCCTGCTGCGCGCGCTGCAGCTCGGGGCTGTAGGTCACGTCCTCGCCCAGGCCCTCTTCGCCGGCGCCGGTCAGGTGCACGGTGGTGGTCAGGCGCTCGAACTCGGGTGAGACGGTCCGCGCCCGCCCCTCGAGCGCGTAGGCGTCGATCTGGAGCGGGAGGTCGGCGAGTGCGTCGTAGGCGGCCATGGGTCGCGACACTACCGTCCCGCCCACCAGCCAAGATGTCGGTCCGTGACCGAGGCGCTGCGCTTCTGGGCGCTCATCGAGGTGATCGGCCTGGGCGCGGCGCCGCTGGCCGGCGTCCTGCTCGCGCGCCTGCCCGGCGCGGGCCTCGGCCTGGGCAAGGTGCTCGGGCTGCTGCTCGCCACCTGGCTGATCTGGCTGGGCGGCTCCTCGACGCTCGTGCCCTACGGCGCGGGCAGCGCGGCGCTGTGGATCGCGCTCGTGTGCGCGTGCGGGCTGCTGGCGTGGGTGCGTGGATGGGAGGGACGGCGCGCGGTGGCCCGCGGCGAGCCGCGCGGATGGCT
>JBPCNM010000034.1:0-2919 GCA_051001255.1 Solirubrobacteraceae bacterium | reverse complement strand
GCCCCGTCGGCGGGACCCCGGGAGTCGGGGGCGCCGGCGGCACGGACACCGGCGGCGGCGATCCCGCCTCGCGCTCGCCACCCGCGGCCGCTTCGCCCGCCGCCAGCGGATCGCCGTGCGGCGGCGCCGCGGTGGCCGAGCGAAGCGGTGACGAGCGCGCAGCGCGAGGCAGGTGCGCCTGCGCGATCGGGCGGCCGTGCTCGTCGTATTCCACGGCCGGACCCGACGACTGCCCGGACTCGCCGGAGTTGAACTGCTTCTGCGCCTCGTCGAGCTTGACCTGCGCCTGCTCGGCCATCTTCTTGGCTTTGTCCATGAAACCCATGCCCCGTAGTCAACCAGCCTGGGCAATGCGACCGGACATTCAGGCACGCGTCGGGTGCCGGCGGCGGGCGGCGGAGCAATCCTCGCGCTCGAGCGCCTCTGTGAAGCGGCGCGGCACCGTCGCCTCCTCGCCCTCCTCCCACAGGGTCACCACCACCAGCTCGCCGCGCGGCTTGTCCTCGAGGCAGACGTAGACGATGCCGCCGTCGCGCACGTAGGCCGAGCCGCGTCGGGCCGCGCCCGCCTCGCGTCTGCCTCGGCCTGCGGCGCTCGTCACCGCTTCGCTCGCGGGCGGCGCTTCGCGCGACACGTCGCCCGCCGCCCACGCCCTCCCCACCCGGGCGGCGATCTCGGTGCGGGCGTCGAGCGTGCCCCGGACGCGCTGGCGGTAGCGCTCGATCGCGTGGTCGGTGACCGCGACCAGCACTACTCGGGCCAGAGCAGGCGCTCGAGCCCGACCGTGAGCCGGTCCGGGAGCCCTGCCACGTGGCGGACGGCCAGCAGCACGCCGGGCATGAAGCTCGTACGGTCCGTCGTCACGTGGCGGATCGTGAGCGTCTGCGCGACGTCGCCGAATATCACGTCCTGGTCGGCGACCAGGCCGGGCAGCCGGACGGAGTGGATCGGCACGTCGCCCTGCATCAGCTCGGCCGTGCGCCTGGCGGTGCCCGAGGGCGCGTCGAGCTTGCCGGCATGGTGGTACTCGACGATCTCGGCGCGCTCCATGTGGCGCGACGCCTCGGCGGCGAAGCGCATCGCCAGCACCGCGCCGATCGCGAAGTTCGGGGCCACGAACGCGTTTGGGCCCGCGCACCTGCCTCGCGTCTGCCTCGCCTTCGGCTCGTCACCGGCTTCGCCTCGGCGCTCGTCACAGCTCCGCTCGGCCACCGCGCGCAGCGCCTCGACGTCGAAGCCCGTCGTCCCGATCACGACGTGGCGGCCGGCGGCCAGCACCGTGCGGGCGTTGTCGAGCGCGGTGTCGGGCCGCGTGAAGTCGACCACCACGTCGCAGCCGGCGAGCACCGACGCCAGCTCGACGCCGAGCGCCGGATCGGCACGCCCCGCCAGCTCCAGGTCGTCCGCCGCGTCGACCGCGGCGCACACCGCCTCGCCCATGCGGCCCGCGGCGCCCGCGACGGCGACGCGGGTGCCTGTGCTTGCCGACGAAGCCGGCTGCGCAGTCATGCCGCGACGGCGTCCGCGGCCGGGCAGACCGGCGCGACGGCGGCGCAGAACGCGTCCCGGGAGGGGCCGATGCCCGCGGCGGAGAGTCGCTCCGGTGCCCACAGCTCGTCGACGAGCTCGCGCAGGTCGTCGAGCCGCACGGCGTCCACCCTGGCCATGATCTCGTCGACCTCCAGCAGCGGCAGGCCGTACAGCGTGGAGCTGCCCAGGCGGTTCATCCGCGCCGAGGAGGACTCCATCGCGAGCACCACGCGGGACTTGACGTTCTCCCGCGCGCGGATCAGCTCGTCCTCGGTCGCGGGCTGCTCGCGCAGGCGCGCGAGCTCGGCGTCCACGACCTCCATCGCCTCGGCGAGGTTGTCGGGCCGGGTGCCGACGTACAGGCCGACCTGGCCGGTATCGGTGAAGTTGCCCGCGAAGGAGTACACCGCGTAGGCCAGCCCGCGCTCCTCGCGCACGCTCTGGAACAGCCGCGAGGACGACAGCCCGCCGAAGATGGCGTCCAGCACCCGCACGGCATGGCGCCGCTCGTCGTCGCGCGCGAGGCCGGGGCCGCCGAGGCACACGTGCACCTGCTCGGTCTCCTTGCCCTGGAAGCGCACCCGCGCCTGCGGCAGCTGCGGCGCCGGGTCGGGCATCGGGGCGGTCTCCCCCGCCCGCAGCCCGGCGAGCGTGCGCTCGGCCAGCGCGACGACCTCGTCGTGGTCGACCGACCCCGCCGCCGCGACCACCACGGAGCTCGGCACGTAGCGCCGGGCGTGGAACGCGGCGATCTGCTCGACCGGCGTGTCGCGGATCACCGGTGCGCGGCCGATGATCGGCCGCCCCAGCGGATGGTCGCCAAAGACCGAGACGCCGAGCACGTCGAAGACCGTGTCCTGCGGGTCGTCCTCGTACATCGCGATCTCCTCGAGCACGACCTCGCGCTCGGGATCGACGTCGTTGAACGCCGGGCGCCAGACCATGTCGGCCATCGCGTCGAACGCGCGCGGGAGATGCTGGTCGAGCATCCGCGCGTAGACCGTGGTGCCCTCCTTGTCGGTGCCCGCGTTGAGCTCCGCCCCCATGCCGTCGAACAGCTGGTCGATCTCCGCCGAGGCGAAGCGGTCGGTGCCGCGGAACAGCATGTGCTCGAGGAAGTGCGACAGCCCCGCCTCGTCGGGCAGCTCGCCGCGCGACCCCGCGCCGACGAAGAATCCCAGGGCCGCGGACCGCACGGAGCTCATGTGCTCCGTGACGACCCGCAGCCCCGAGTCCAGCGTGGTGAGTGTGTGCTCGGGGAAGTGGGAGATCCCTGCCTCCTCGACGCACTCCCCGCGCGAGCCCGCGCCGACGAAGAACCCCAGTGCCGCGGATCGCACGGAACCCATAGGCCCCGTGACGACCCGCAGCCCCGAGTCCAGCGTGGTG
>JBPCNM010000033.1:0-18159 GCA_051001255.1 Solirubrobacteraceae bacterium | reverse complement strand
CCCGACGGCCTCCTGCCGCCGCGGCGAGTCGACGCCCGGCCGCTCGCCGAGTGACAGCGGGAGGTCGGCGCAGCCGACGACCAGCGCATCGACGCCTTAGGCGGCGGCGATCGCCGCCGCCGCCTCGACGCCCGCGACGGATTCGATCTGCACGGTGCACCGCGGCGATGCCGCCGCGGAGCGGCCGTATCCGCCGGCGCGCCGGGGGCCGAATCCGCGCGTCCCCGAGGGCGGATAGCGGAGCCGGGCGGCGAACGCCTCCGCCTCGTCCGCGGATTCGACGCACGGAGCGACGACGCCGTCGACGCCCGCGTCGGCGACCGGCGGCAGCGCCTCGCTCGACCAGGAGGGCAGCCGCACGTCCGCGCGGCAGCCGGCCGCCCGCAGGGCCACCGCGAGCGCCGGTACGGCGTCGACGCCCAAGGCGCCGTGCTCCAGGTCGATCCACGCGAGGTCGAACGCGGCGCCGATGAGCTCGGCGAGCACCGGATCGGGCAGCGTGATCACCGTGCCGACGAGGGTCATGCCGCCGCGCGCCCCGCCTCCAGCACGCCGGGGTTCGCGACGCGCGCGGGATCGGGAGCGCCGCTGAGCACCTGCAGGACGCTCTCGGTGGCGAGCTCGGTCATGCGCCGGATCGACCGCTCGCTGAGCCCGCCGATGTGGGGGGTCAGCGTGACGTCGGCGCGCGAGAGGAGCGCGCGCGGCACCGCCGGCTCCTCGCCGAAGACGTCGAGCGCCGCCGCGCGGATGCTGCCCGCGCCGAGCGCCACCGCGAGCGCCACCTCGTCGACGAGGCCGCCACGCGAGGTGTTCACGAGGATCGCCTCCGGTCGCATCCGCGCCAATTCGGGCACCCCGATCAGCTTGTGCGTCCCGGCGGTCAGCGGAGCGTGCAGCGAGACGACGTCGGCGCGTTCGAGCAGCTCGCCGAGGCCGACGAGCGTCGCACCCGTGACGCTTGGGGCCGCGGGATCGGCGACCAGCAGCTCGACGTCGAAACCCACGAGGCGCCGGCCGACGGCCCGGCCGATCGCGCCGTACCCGACGAGCCCCACGGTCGCACCGTGCAGATCCCACGGAGTGAGCGCGCCACCCCTCGGCCAGCCGCCGCGCCGGACGGCGGCGTCGTGCTCGACAAGGCGGCGGACGGTCGCGAGGATCAACGCGACCGCGTGATCTGCGGCCGTCTCCTGGTTGGCCCCGCGCGTGACCGTCACCACGACGCCGGCGGCGGTGGCCGCCTCGAGGTCGATCGAGTCGGTGCCGACGCCGACGCGTGCGACGACGCGCAGCTCCGGCACCGCGGCGAAGACCTCCGCGTCGAACGGGTCGGTGCTCACGATCGCGGCGACGGCGCCCGCCGCGAGCCGGGCGACCTCCTGCGCGTCGCGCGCACCGGTCTTGGGCTCGAGCCGCGGCCGCAGGCCGGCGGCGAGCAGGCGCCCACCGGTGCCGGGGTCGCCGTCGTCGTAACCGGCCCAGGTCACGAGGACGTCAGGCACGTCGTGGCGCTTCCTCTTCGAGCAGCGACTCCGCGTACTCGCGGAGATAGCCCTCGACGGTCGCGAGGTGGGCGTGCATCGCCGCACGCGCCTCGGCGGCGTCACCCGCCGCGATGGCGGTGAGGATCCGGCGATGCTCCGGGATGCTCCGTGCGATCCGGAGCCCTGGCCGCGCGAGCGTGCGGCGCGCCATCGCGAGCGCACGATGGATCGGCTCGGTCATGCGGCCCAGCGCGCGGTTGCCCGTGGCCGCGATCACGGCGTGGTGGAAGTCGATGTCGGCCTGGTGGTAGAGCGACTCGGCGGCCGTGTTGTCGGGCGCGCGCTCCGCGGCCGCCTTCCTGCGCTCGAGCGCGTCCGACAGCGCGGACAAGTCCGACGCGCGCGCCCGCTCGGCGGCGAGCGCCGCGGCCTCGATCTCCAGGAGGCGCCGGCATTCGAGGTACTCGCCCAGCACCGCGGCGCCGCCGTCTCCCTCGAGCACGGCCTCGAGGACCTCTGGGTTGAACAAGTCCCAGACCTCGCGCGGGCACACGGTCGCGCCGCGCCCGTGCTTGACGGTGACGAGCCCGCGCTCCTCGAGCCCCCTCACGCATTCGCGAGCGACCCCGCGGCTCACGCGGAACTGCGCGGCGAGGTCCGTCTCCCGAGGAAGGCTCGTGCCGGCGGCAAGCCGGCCGGCCACTATGTCGCTCAAGAGCACCTGCATCAGGCGGCGATGAAGCCGAGACATACGGTGATTGGATCACCCTTACCACAGTCTTGTCCAGCGCCCCGTTTCGTTCGATTTGCAGGCGAGATAGATGCCTCGTGATGTCGAGCTTCTCTCGCGGCGAGGGATCATTCCCGCCCTTGACCGGAGCAGAGAACCGGTGATCGAATCTCTAGATCGAGCACGCGCCCTCTATCCCTCCGCTCCGCGTCGGCGTGATCGGCGGCGGGCTGATCGCCCAGCTGGTCCACCTTCCCCTCCTGCGGGCGGACGGCGGCCGCTTCGCCGTCGCCGCCCTGGCCGATCCGAGCGAGCGGGTCCGCCGGGCGCTCGCCGACCGGCACGGCATCGCAGCGACGTACGGCGACTACCGCGCGCTGCTCGAGCAACCGCTCGACGCGGTCGTCGTGTGCGCGCCCAACGGGCTGCACGCGGAGATCGTCCTCGCAGCGCTCGACGCGGGAACGAACGTGCTCGTCGAGAAGCCGCTGTGCCTGACCGAGGCCGACGCCGAGCGGATCGTCGAGCGCCAGCGCGACACCGGCCTCGTGGTCCAGGTCGGGTACATGAAGCGCTTCTCGCCCGCCTACGAGGCGATGGCCGTCGACGTCGCGCTCGCCGACCCCGGCGTCCGGCTCGTGAGCAGCGTGACCGTCGATCCCGTCCTCGCTCGCCACTTCACGCCGCGCGACTTCGTCGCTGCCGACGACATCCCGGCGAGCGCGCGCACCGCGGCGGCCATCGCCACCGCCGCGCAGGTGGCGGAGGCGACGCGGTCCGACGATCCGTCGCACGTCGAGCCGTACTCCGCCGCGTTCCTCGGCGCCCTGATCCACGACGTCAACGCCGTGCACGGCGTGCTCGGGGCCGGCGCGTTCGGCGTGCTCGACGCGTTCCTGGATCCCGCCGGCCGTACGGCCGGCGGCACGGTGGCGCTGCCCGGCGGCGGACGCTGGTCGATGGCGTGGCTGCTGCTCGCGGGCGCCGGGCCGTTCTCGGAGGAGATCCGGGTGCTCGCCGACGAGGGCGAGTGGCGGCTGCGGCTGCCGGCTCCCTACCTGCGCCAGGCGCCCGCGACGTACCGCTGCGAACGGCGATCGGAGCGCGGCGGATGGCACAGCCGGTCCGAGGCCTCCTATGCCGACCCGTACGCCCGCCAGCTCGAGCACTTCCATGCGTGCGTGACCGCCGCAGAGCCCTGTCGCACGCCGGCGAGCCAGGCACGGGAGGACGTCGCGCTGCTCGCCCGGCTCTTCCGCGCCGGCCTGGAAGCGGGCGCTGATCGCATGAGCACTCCAAGGGTCGACACATGACGATCGCGTCACCACGGGCATGCGGAGCCGGTGCATGAGCGGCGCCGTGATCGTCACGGGCTCCGATTCGGGGATCGGGCGCGCCACGGCGGTTGCGCTCGCCGCAGCCGGCCACGACGTCGGTGTCACGTGGCATTCCGACGAGGACGGCGCGGAGGAGACGGCCGCGCGGGTCGCGGCGGAGGGGCGCCGCGCCGCCGTCTGCCGGCTCGACCTGACGCGCGAGCCACAACGCGCGATCGAGCGCCTCGCGGGCGACCTCGGAGGCCTGTGGGGCCTCGTGAACTGCGCGGGCGCGAACCATCGTGCCGCGCTCGTCGACGACACGCCCGACGGCTGGCGGCGGGCGATCGAGGTCAACCTGACCGGCCCCGTGCTCTGCGCCCAGGCCGCCGCCCGGCACCTGATCGCCGCGGAGCGCGGCGGGCGGCTGGTGCACGTCACCTCGGTCCACGAGCACGAGCCGCTGCGCGGCGCCGGCGGGTATGCGGCGGCCAAGGCCGGCCTCGGCATGGCGAGCCGCGTGATGGCGCTCGAGCTCGCGGAGCACGGCATCACCGTGAACGCGGTCGCCCCCGGGCACATCGCGACGCCGATGACGGGGAAGGCCGGCCTCGATCCGCGCACGCTGGCGCTGCCGTAGATCCCGCTCGGCCGGCCTGGCGGACCCGCGGAGGTCGCCGCGCTCATCGCCTTCCTCGTCTCGGACGCGGCCTCCTACGTCACGGGCGCGTCGCTCGTCGTCGACGGCGGTCTGCTGCTCACCACCGCGGTCGCACTGCAGGAGGCCGTCGAGTGAGCGCACTCGCGGACCGCGTCGACCGGGCCTCCGGGGGGTCGCGCGAGCGGGCCGCGCGGGTGGGGCTGCGGATCGTCCAGGCCGGCCCCGTGCTCATCCTCGCCGTGGTCGCGCTCGCGATGAGCCTCCTCTCGCCGTTCTTCCTGACCGAGCGCAACCTCACCAACCTCGGCTTCCAGACCTCCATCGTCGCCGTGCTCGCGCTCGGTCAGCTCCTGGTCATCCTGACGCGCGGGATCGACCTCTCCGTCGGCGCGGTGGTCGCGCTGTCAGGCGTGCTGGGCGTGATGGCGGGCGACTCCGGGCCCGTCGTCGTGCTGGCAATGGCGCTCACGGGGGCGCTCGTCGGCGCCGTCAACGGCCTCGTGCTCGTCAAGGGCCGCGTGATGAACCCCTTCATCGTGACGCTCGGCACGCTGAGCATCGTGCGCGGCGCCGCACTCGTCGTGTCCGACGCGCAGACGGTGACGGGGCTGCCCCCGCTTGTGCTGACGCTCGGCACCGGCCTTGCCGGCCCGATTCCCGTCCCCGCGCTGCTCGTGGCGGTCCTCGCGGTGCTCGCCTGGATCCTCCTCGCGCGCACGCAGTGGGGTCGCTGGATCTACGCCGTCGGCGGCCAACCGGACGCCGCGCGGCGCGTCGGCATCCCGGTCGACCGCGTGCTCATCTCGGTGTACGTGCTGTGCGGACTGGCGGCCGGGATCGCCGGTCTCCTGGTGGCCGGGAGGACCGATGCGGGCGCTCCGACGGCCGGCCAGCTGCTCGAGCTCGACGCGATCACCGCCGTGATCATCGGCGGCGCGAGCTTCTTCGGCGGCCGCGGGTCGGTCGGCAACGTCGTCGCCGGGGCGCTCATCATCGGCGTGATCCGCAACGGGCTCAACCTGCTCGACGTCACGCCGTTCTGGCAGTCGATCGCGGTGGGCACGCTCGTGATCGCGTCGCTCGAGCTCGACGTGCTCCGCGGGTATCTCGAGCAGCGGCTGCGTGCTGCCCAGACCCGGAGCGCGGAGGCGTGACGCCGGTGCTCGAGATCCGCGACGCGGTGAAGAGCTACGGCGCGGTGCAGGCCCTGCGGGGCGCGAGCCTACAGGTCGAGCCGAGCGAGATCGTCGCGCTGCTCGGGGACAACGGCGCCGGGAAGTCGACGCTCGTGAAGGCGATCAGCGGCGTCCACAGGCTCGACGCCGGCGACCTGCTCCTCGAGGGGGAGCCGGCGACGTTCCGCTCGCCGGTCGACGCACGCGAGCACGGGATCGAGACCCTGCATCAGGACCTCTCCCTGTTCGACAACCTCAGCGCCGTCGCGAACTTCCACATCGCCCGCGAGCTGCGCGGCCCGCGCGGGCTCGGGCGGCTCGGCCTCCTGCGCGAGCGCGCGATGGAGCGCGCGTGGCGCGAGCAGCTCGAGCGCCTTGGAGTCCGGATCCTGGATCCGCGACAGGAGGTCGGCGTCATGTCCGGTGGACAGCGCCAGGCGGTCGCCGTGCTGCGCGCCGTGGCGTTCGCACGCCGCCTGGTGATCCTCGACGAGCCCACCGCCGCACTCGGCGTGCGCGAGTCGCGCCAGGTGCTCGACCTGGTGTCGCGCCTTCCGGATCAGGGGATCGCGGTGCTCCTGATCTCGCACAACCTGGAGCAGGTCGCCGCGGTCGCAGACCGCGCCGTCGTGCTCAGACAGGGCCGCAGCGTCGGACAAGCAGTGCCGACGGCGGACAATCACGAGACGCTGGTGTCGCTCATCGTGGGCGCCGGCACCGGCCCCTGAGGAGGGTGCATCGATGCAGATCCAGATCGCGGCCGCGGCTGCCGCCGGGCTGATGGCCATCGCCGGGCTCACGGCCTGTGGCGAGGATGAAGCGGCGGCGCCGGCCGCCGGGAACGACGAGCCGGTGCGGGTCGAGGTCGTCATGGCCTCGCTCGACAACGACTTCTACGTCGCGCAGAAGGAGGGCGCCGAGGCCGAGGCGGCCAAGCACCCGGACGCCGACGTCTCGATCAGCGCCGGGCGCGAGCGCGCCTCGACCGACGAGGTGATCGGGCTGATCGAGAACGCCGTGGCCAAGGGCGCCGACGCGATCGCCGTCAACGGCTCGGACACGAAGCCGCTGCTGCCGGCGCTGCGCCGCGTCCTCGACGAGGACATCCCGCTCGTGCTGTTCGACGCGCCGGCCGACGAGCTCGACGGTCGCCTCGCCGCGTACATCGGGACCGACAACGAGGCGGGCGGCGAGGCCGCCGGCGCCTGGCTCGCCGAGCAGGCGCCCGAGGGCGGCGAGGTCGGCGTGGTCCTGTGCGTCGCCGGACATCCCGTGACGACCGCCCGGCTCGACGGCTTCAAGGCCGGGGTCGGCGAGGCGCCGTTCGAGGTGGTCGCCACCGCCGACGCCGAGTGCGATCGCGCGAAGGGCCGCAGGGCGATGGAGGACATGCTGTCGGCGCACCCGGACCTCGATGCGGTGTTCTCCTCGTCCGACAGCCAGTCGCTCGGGGCGGTCGCCGCGCTCGAAGCGGCCGGGAAGGATCCGCTGTTCGTGTCCTTCGACGCCCAGCCCGAGGCCACCAAGGCGATCCAGGCCGGCAGGGTGCTCGACGCCTCGGTCGCCTGGTCGGCGCGCACCATAGGCATGGACGCGGTCAAGGCCGCCGTCGCCGCGGCGAAGGGCGAGCCCGTCGAGCGGTCCACGATGGTGCCGGTCACGGTCGTGGACGAGGGCAACGCCGCGAGCTGGGAGGGCTGACGCTGCTTCCCCACCACCGCTCCCGTGAGCGGACACCGCACGCGCGGGGCCGCGCCTTCGGCTCCGCGCACGCGGCGGCCGTCCGCAACACGGTGAGCGTGTACGAGCGAATGCTCGCCGAGCTGCACGGCCTGGACCGTGCGGGCATCGCCCGGCTCGGGAGCCTGGTGGCCGGCCGCGTCGCGGACGACTGGCCCGGCCTCGACGCCGAGCTGGCCGGCATGGCCGAGGGCAGCGAGGTCGCGCCCGAGCTGCTCTGGGCGGTCAACGCGCGCACCGAGCTGCTCGGCGGCACGGGCGAGTGCTCGCTCATCGGCCGGCTCGAGGGAGCGCGGGTGACCGTGGCGCAGAACTGGGACTGGCATCCGGCGCTCCTGCCGTCCCGGATCGTCTGGTCGGTCGAGCACGACGCGACGTGGTTCACGACCGTCACCGAGGCCGGGATGCTCGCGAAGCTGGGGCTGAACGGGCGCGGCCTGGCCTGCGGCCTCAACTTCCTGCGCTGCAGCCTGGACGGAGGTGCCGCCGGGATGCCGGTGCACGTGCTCCTGCGGCTGGTGCTACAGGAGTGCGAATCGCTTGCCGAGGCGATCGGGCTCCTGCTCGGTGCCCGGACGTCGGCCTCGTCGTGCATCACGGTCGCGGGCGCCGAGGCCGCCGATGCCGGCTTGGTCGCCGTGGAGCTCTCCCCGGCCGGCGCGATCGTGCAATGGCCGGGCAGCGACGGCGTGCTGGTGCACACCAACCACTTCCTGGACGCACCTCCCGGCGGCGCCGACCCCGAGCCGGCCGAGCACCCCAGCACGCTGCTGCGCCGCCGCCGGCTCGCCGATCTCGTCGCCGCCGGCACCGGCGACGAGCACGCGCTCGCGTGCCATTTCCCGAAGCCCGAGGCCGTGTGCCGCCACGTCGACCCCGAGGCTCCCTGGCCGGAGCGCCGTGCGACGCTGCTCTCGCTGCGCGCCGACCCCGCCGCCCCGTCGCTGTACATCGCGCCGGGGCCGCCGTGCGCGGTGCCGTTCGAGTCCGTCGCGCTGCCGTGACGGCGTCGCTCTCGATCACCGTCGACGTCGACGGGGAGGCGGGACTGCCGGACGGCGGCGCGGGCTACGGCGAGCGGCTATCGAGTCGCTCCGAACGCGAGTACGGGCTGCGCCGCGGCCTGCCGCGGATCCTCGACGTGCTGGCCGCGTTCGGCGCGCAGGCGACGTTCTACGTCCCCGGCGTCGTGGCGCAGCGGCATCCCGACGCGCTGCGCGCGGTGCTCGCGGGCGGCCACGAGATCGGTCACCACGGGCACAGCCACCGCCGTCCCGACACGCTGAGCGCCGGCGACCAGCGCGCCGAGCTGGTCGACGGCCTCGCCGCGCTGGCGGAGCTCACCGACACGCCCATCCGCGGCTACCGGGCGCCCGGCTGGGAGCTCACCCCCGCGACGCTCGCCGCGCTCGCCGAGCTGGGCTTCACGCACGACTCGAGCCTGATGGCGGACGACCGGCCCTACCGCGTGCAGGCGGGCGGGCGCTCGCTGCTCGAGCTGCCGGTGCACTGGACGCTCGACGACGCGCCGTACTTCGAGCGCAACCCGGATCCCGGCACGCTGGCGGAGATCTGGCTCGAGGAGCTCCGGCTCGCGATCGCCGAGGCGCGCCATCTCAGCTTCACGCTGCATCCGGAGATCCTCGGCAGGCCGCACCGCCTCGTGGTCCTCGAGCGGCTGCTCGCAGCCGCCGCGGCCACCGCCGTCCCGTGCGTCACACACGGTGCGGTCCAGTCGGCGCTGAACCGGCCGCGACGCGTGTCATGACGTGGGCCGCGACCGCCGCCGCCGACAGCGCGGCGCCACCGGCCAGGAGGAGTCCGACGGCCGGCGCGGGCAGCGCGACCCAGACCGCCAGCCCGGCCGCGCCGCCCAGCTGCTGGCTCGTGGCGACGAGCCCGGTCGCTACGCCCGCGTCCCCGCGCGGGCCGGCGGCGACGAGCGCCCACATCCCCGTCCACGCGATCCCCTGTCCGAGCCCGTCCACCACCATCGCCAGCCCGAGCGCGAGCAGCGAGTCGTGCAGGACGGCGATGCCACACGCCGCCAGGCCGGCCGCGCCGAGCCCGAACCCGATCAGGGCGGCGCGAAGCGGTCCCTGCCCGGCGGTCAGCCGACCGCCCAGCTGCGTTCCCACGAGGATCGCAAGCGTCAGCGGGAGGAACGCGGCGCCGGCGGCGAGGGCGCCGAGTCGCGCCACGTCCTGGAGCTGGACGGTCAGGAGGTAGAACTGCCCGCCGAACGCGGCCATGAAGGCGAACGCGAGAATCGTCGCCGCGGCGACCTCGCGCCGGCGGAGCACCGCCACGGGCACGAGCGGGTCGGCGGCGCGCGCCTCGAGCCGGCGGAACAGCACGAAGGCTACCCCCGCGGCGGCGGCCGATCCGGCCATCGCCGTCGGCGACCAGCCGGCGGTCAGGCCCTGTGCGAGCGTCAGGACGGCGAACGTCGCGGCGGCGGTCCCGGCGGCGGCGGCCGGCGCCTGCCGCGCGGCGCCCACCGCATGGCCTCCGTCGCGCGGGAGCGTGCGCACCGCGCCGGCACCCGCGAGTACGGCCGGCGCCACGCCGCACAGCAGCACGCTGCGCCAGCCCAGCGCATCGGTGAGCACCCCTCCGAGCAGCGAGCCGAAGGCGCCGCCACATGCGCCTGCGGCGCCCCAGACGGCAAGCGCGCGGACCCGATCGGGGCCGGTGAACGCGAGGCTCAGGCACGCGAGCGTCGCCGGGAAGAGCAGCGCGCTGCCGATCCCCTGCGCGGCGCGGGCCGCGATCAGCGCCTCCCGCGAGCCCGCGATGCCTCCGGCGGCGGCCGCCGCGCCGTGGACGGCGAGCGCGGCGATGAACGCGCGCCGCGGCCCGACGGCGTCCGTGATCCTCCCGCCGGCGAGCAGGAAGCCACCGAATCCCAGCGCGTAGGCGGAGACGACCCACTGCTCCGCGCCCGCGACGAACCCCAGCGCACGGGTGATGTCCGGCAGGGCGACGTAGACGATGTTGTGGTCCAGGGCGATCAGCAGCTGGGCGGCGCCGAGCACCGCCAGGGCGCTGCCGCGATTCATGCCGCGGCCGCGGCCTCGGTGTGCGTCACGTGCCGCCCGCCGCGCTCGGCGATGTGCGCGAGCAGGCGCCGCAGCACGTCGATCCGATGCGGGCGCCCGAGGATCTCGGGATGCAGGGTGTAGGTCAGGTGGCGCGCCTCCGTGACGGCGCAGTCGCACTCGCGCTCCCACACCGTCGTCAGACCCGCGGGATCGGTGGTGGCGCTGAAGTGCGGCGCGTCGTCGAGCGACCAGTGCACCGGCAGCTCCACCAGCTCGACGGCGCCGGCCGGCACCCGGTGGGGACGGTCATCCCCCATGAGGCTCGAGTCGTGCGTGAAGCCCAGCGCGCCGAGGCCCGCGAGGGTCGCCGGCGTGAGCTCCCAGCCCGGCGCCCGGTAGCCGCGGACGCGGCCGTCCGCCACGGCGGCGAGCGCGGAGAGCCCGTCCTCGAGCTCCGCCCGCTGCTCGCGCGCGGACAGCGTGTCCGGTCGCCGGTGCGTGTGGCCGTGGTGGCCGAGCTCGTGACCGGCCGCGACGATGCCGCGGATCTCGTCGGGATGGCGCTGCGCGACCAGGCCGGGGACGTAGAACGTCGCGCGGGCCTCCGCCTCCGCGAGCGCAGCGAGCACCCTGGGCAACCCGCGCCGCAGGCCGTAGAGCCGCTCGGAGCGGCTCGAGAGGCGATGCGCGTACGCGCGCCCACCGTCCGGCAGCCCGGTCTCGGCGTCCACGTCCACCGTGATCGAGACTCCGATCGTCATGGCGCCGGCCGTCCGAAGCGAACCCACCGGCGGTCGCCGGCCACCTCCACGCCGACGCCGACGAGCTCCTGTCCGAGCAGCGACCGCATCTCCCGCCGCACCGTCTCGCGCCATGCGGCCGAGTGGCACGAGGGATCCGCGGGGATCTCGACGAGCGCGTCGACGGGTGCGGCCGGCACCGTGCCGCGGACGCTCCACTCGATCTCGACGTCGTCGTTGCGGGTGCACCGCAGGCCGTCGAACATGCCGGCGCGATAACGCACGATCCGCGCCCCCAGACCGGACAGGTACAGCGCGAGCGCCGGCGCGGCGAGCGGATCGGCCGTCCAGCGGATGCGGTCCATCCCGGCCGCCAGCGCCCGGTCTCGCTGCGCCAGCTTCAGGCGGCGTCCGACCCCGCGAGACCGCCACTCGGGCACGACGGCGAGACCGCACGAGAACAGATGTGGCCCGCCCGGGCGCAGGGCGGGCACCGCGTAGGAGAAGCCGACCAGCGTGCGCCGGTGATACGCGCCGATCACCAGACCGCCCGCCTCGGTCGTGGTCAGCGCGAGCCAGGCCGGGATCGCGTCGGCCGGGCCGAAGCCGAGCGAATCGCGCAGGAGGGCGACGCCGGCGGCGAGCTCAGCGCCACCGGCATCGCGGATCACCACGTCCTCCATGCCCGCAGCCTGGGCGCGGAGCTCGCCCCGCGCCATCCTCCAGACGGTGGATCAGGCGGTGGAGAGCGCTTCGTCGGTGCCCATGAGCAGGTCGCCCGGAGGGATCCCGAGTCCGACGGCCAGGCGCACGATGGTCGTCAGCTGGGGGTCCTTCTGGCCGTTCTCGATTCGCGAGATCTCGGTCATGTTGACGCCGCTGGAATCCCACAGCGCCTCCTGCGTGAGCCCCGCCTGCTTGCGCGAGCGGCGCAAGTTGGCTCCGAATCGCTCCTGGGGCGTCACTTGAGCGCATGCTCAAGAACCCACCCAACGAGGTCTATAGCCGATGACTCAAGTTTCGAGGGACACGAGCGGTCACTCGAGCAGCCCGCGGCGCATCGCGACAGCGACCGCGGCGGCACGCTCGGCGACGCCGAGCTTGGCGTAGGTGTGGAGCATGTGGGTCTTCACCGTTGCGGTCGACAGATGCAGCCGCCGGCCCATCTCGGGCGCGGTGAGGCCGGCCGCGAGCAGCTCCAGGACCTCGTGCTCGCGCGGGCTGAGCGGCGAGCGCTCCTCGGTCTCCCGGATGCGGATCTCCGCCGCCAGCTCACCGTGGGCCTCGGTGGCGATCACCGTCTCGCCGCGGGCCACCCGGTGGATCGCGTCCGCCAGCTGTCCCTTCTCGGCGCGCTTGGTCAGGTAGCCGCCGGCGCCCTCGGCGAGCGCCCGATACGCATCGCCCGGCCGATCCCCGCTCGCCAGCACGAGCACCCGCGTCGGGAGGTCGTGACGGGCGATCGCCGCGAGCAGCCGCCTGGCGTCGAGCCCGGGCATCGAGGGATCCAGCACGGCGACGTCCGGACCGCACTCGATCAGCGCCGAAACGGCGCGCGCACCGTCCTCGGCCTCGGCGACCAGCTGGAGCTCGGGATCCTGCCGGACGACGCGGGCGATGCCGTCGCAGAACAGCGGATGCGGATCGATCGCGATGACGGTGACAATGCGCACGATACCTCGATGAGCGAGGGACATCCTCGCACCTCGACGCCCGGTACTCAAGGTTTCTTGACCACATTCGCCGGCGGTATCGCCCGAGGGACACTACGTGTTCCGATTTGACTCGCCCACCGAGCGATGATTCGATCACTCGGTGACCCGCCTGCACCAGACGGCGATGGAGCGGATCCTCCAGCGCATCGCCGACGGCGACCTGAAGCCCGGCGAATGGCTTGCCAGCGAGGTCGGCCTCCAGACCGAGCACGGCGTGAGCCGCGGCGTGGCGCGGGAGACGATCTGGGCGCTCTCCGAACGCGGTCTCCTCGAGGTCCGGCACGGTCGCGGCCAGCGCGTGCTGCCCGAGGAGGACTGGGACCTGCTCGACGACAAGGTTCTCGTCGCGCTCGTCACCGCACGCCGGATCGACCTCCTCCGCGAGCTGGTCGAATGTCGCGCGCTGCTCGAGCCCCAGGCGATCACGCTCGCCGTGGAGCGTGCGTCCGAGCGCCAGCGCGCCGAGCTGGCCACGAGCCATGCCGCCGTCCAGGACGCCGTGCGCCGGCGCCGGCACCCGCTTGCGCTCGCAGACCCCCTGGTGCAGGCCGAGGTCACGTTCCACCGGGCGCTCGCTCGAATGACCGGGAATCGCCCCCTCCAGCGCATGCTCGAGCCGGTTCACGTCGGCCTCGCCGCCGCTCGCCACGAGCTCGCGCCCGAAGAGCGCGAGCCGGTCGTGCGGGTCCTGGGGCGCACGCGCAAGGCCGTCGAGGCCGGCGATTCCGAAGCGGCGCGCAAGAGCGTCGCAGCCGGCATCACGCAGATGCGGCGCTGGCTGGCGCGCGCGGAGCGGGCGGCCGCCTGACCCGGGCTCCACCGCACAATCCATCACCTGAGGGATGGGCGGCGGCGGGCACCCCGGCGATGGTGCAGCCATGACGACCACCGCGCCGACCGAGGCCTATCGGGTTCGCGACGGCCTTCCGCTCCCGGGCCCACTCGCGCAGCTCGAAGGCCACGCACAGCGCACCGATCGGTATCCCATCCACATCACGCGCTCGCCCGGCGAGACGCTCGACCGACTCCGCCCGCTGGTGGAGGGGCGCAGCATCGGCATCGTCACCGACGACGTGGTCCACGCGCTCTTCGCGCCCCGCCTGCTCGATGCGCTCCGCGGCTTCGGCGAGGAGGTCCTGGTGTACGCCGCGCCGCCCGGGGAGCGGAGCAAGAGCCTCGATCAGGCCGTCTGCATCTGGAACTGGCTCGCGGCCGGACCCCTCGCACGCCGCGACGTCATCATCGCGCTCGGCGGAGGCGTCATCGCCGATCTCGGCGGATGGGTGGCGAGCGCCTACATGCGCGGGATCCCGTACGTGAACCTGCCGACGACGCTGCTCGCCCAGGTCGACGGCGCGCTGGGCGGCAAGGTGGCCGTCAACCACCCGGTCGCCAAGAACCTGCTCGGCGCGTTCCACCAACCGGCGGCCGTGATCTCCGACGTGTCGTGCCTGCGCTCGCTCGAACGGCGCCACGTCGCCGCCGGGCTCGCCGAGTGCATCAAGAAGGCGATGATCGCGTCGCCCGACTACTGGCGGCTGATCCGGCGCGACGCGCCGTCGATCCTCGATCGCGAACCCGGGGCGCTCGAGCGCGTGGTCCGCGGCGCCTCCGCGATCAAGTCGGCGCTGATCGCGCGCGACCCGTACGAGATCGACCTCAGGCGCCCGCTGAACTTCGGCCACACGATCGGGCACCCGCTCGAGACGGTGACGGGTTACGCTCCGCTGCTCCACGGGGAGGCGGTGGCGTTCGGCATGGTGGCCGAGAGCCGTGTGGCGGCCGCTCGCGGGCTGCTCGCGCCGGCGACGCTCGACGCGCTCGTCGACCTCCTGCGTGACTGCGGGCTGCCGACGCACGGCACGGAGCTTCCCGTCCCCGTTCCGGCGTCCGCCGTGATCGCGGCGATGGAGAAGGTGCGGCTCATCCGCGCGGGGAGCCTCCGCTACGTGCTCCCCACCGACGTCGGCGAGACGGTGATCGCCGACGACGTCAGCGCCGCGGAGACGCGCGCGGCGCTTGCGGCCTGCGGCTTGCGGTAGTTGCAGGGAGCGACGTCCGAGTTGTAGGGTGATCGGATCACTCGCTCACAACGCTGTCGGACGGAGGCCCCATGACGATCACCGAGGACCGCTCCACTCAGCTGCTCGCCGCCGCCGCCGAGGTGATCCCGGGCGGCGTGAACACCTGCCGGCGCCAGAGCCGGCCGCGGCTGTGCGTGCGCCGCGGCAGCGGCGCGTACCTCGAGGACCTGGACGGGCGGCGCTACATCGACTACCACGCCGCCTACGGCGCGGTCTTCCTGGGACATGCCGAGCCGGCGGTGGACGAGCGCGTCAGTGCCGCGGTCCGCGAGGGCGTCCTGTACGGGATCGGCGTCACGGAAGCCGAGGTGGCACTGGCCCGGCGCATCGTGCATCACGTCCCGTCCGTCGACCAGGTGGTGGTCTGCAACAGCGGGTCCGAGGCGACGTATCACGCGATCCGGCTCGCTCGGGGCGTGACCGGCCGCCAGCGGATCATCAAGTTCCAAGGCTGCTACAACGGCTTTCACGACTACGTGCTGCGCAACGTCCTGAGCACCGCCGACATGGTGGGCCGCCGGGATCCGCAGTCCAAGGGCATGCTCGAGGCGGCGGTCGACGCGACGCTCGTATGCCGCTTCAACGACCTCGACGACGTATCCGAGGTGCTGACGCGCCATGGCGAGGACGTCGCGGCCGTCATCGTGGAGCCGGTCGCCCACAACGCGCCGGGGCTTCTGCCGCTGCCCGGCTTCCTCGCGGGGCTGCGCGCGCTGTGCGACCGCCACGGCGTGGTCCTGATCTTCGACGAGGTCATCACCGGCTTCCGCCATCACCTCGGCGGATACCAGTCCATCGCGCAGGTCATGCCCGACCTGACCACGTTCGGAAAGGCGATCGCGAACGGCTACCCGCTCGCCGCGATCGGAGGCCGCCGGGAGCTGATGGAGCGCTACACCACGAACCCCGGCGGCGACGTCCACTACGGCGGCACGTACAACGGCAACGCCGCAGCGGTGGCGGCCGGGCTCGCCACGATCGAGCGGCTCGAGGACGGCCGGGTCCACGAGCACGTGTTCCGGCTCGGGGGCCGGATGCGCCGGGGGCTCGAGGAGATCGGGCGCCGCGCCGGCATCCCCGTCTGCGTCGGGGGCTTCGGCTCGCTCTTCGTCCTCTGCTTCATGGAGGGCCCGCTCGAGACCTACGAGGACGCGCTGCGCAACGACACCGGTCTCTTCATGCGCTACCGCCGCGAGCTGGTGGCCCGGGGCGTGTTCGAGATGCCCGAGTCGCTCGGCCGCAGCCACATCAGCGCCGCCCACACCGACGAGGACGTCGACCGGACGCTCGAGATCGCGGAAAAGGCGCTCGGGGCGGCGCTCTCGACCGGAGGTCCGGTCAGCCGCCGCTGATGGCGGCGATGACGTCGACCCGCGAACCGGCGGCGAGGGCGGTGTCGAGCGCCGCGCGCTCGCGATCGACGAAGACGTTGATGTGCGGGCGCAGCAAGGGCCCCGGCTCGCACAGCCGGTCGCGCAGGCCGGGCCAGCGCTCGTCCAGACGCTCGATCGCCTCCTCCACCGTCGCCGCGTCGAGGTCGATCCGGCGCGGGAGCTCGCGGAACAGCGGCGGCAGCGTGGGAGGCAGGTGCAGCTCAGCCATCGACTACGCGAGGACCGCGACCTCGACCGACGAGATGCCCGGCAGATAGCCGGCGATCTCGCTCCAGCTCTCGCCCTCGTCTGCGCTCGCGAACACCTGGCCGGTGCTGGTCCCGAAGTAGAGGCCCGGGACGTCGAGCGCGTCGATCGCGAGCCCCTCGCGCAGCACGCTGAGGTGGGCGTCGCGCTGCGGCAGCCCGCGATCGAGGCGCTCCCAGGTGGCGCCCGCGTCGCGGGTGCGCCAGACGGCCGCGCGGCCGGCGGGCATGCAGCGGCCGTGTCCGGGGTCGAGCGGGATCACGTAGAAGCCGTCCCGGTCGTGCGGGTGCGCGGCGGCGGCGAAGCCGAAGTCGGTCGGCAGGCCCTCGGTCACCTCCACCCAGGAGCGTCCGCCGTCGTCTGAGCGGTGCATGCCGCAGTGGTTCTGCTGGTACAGCCGCTCCCGGTCGACCGGCGACATCACGAGCTTGTGCACGCAGTAGCCGACCTCGGGGTCCTCGACCGGCCAGTCGGCGCGCAGCCCGCGGTTGCGCGGTGTCCACGACGTGCCGTCGTCCGTCGTCTCGAAGATGCCGAACCCCTGCACGACGGCCCAGAAGCGGGACGGGTCGTCGGGGTGCGGCAGGACCGCGGGAAGGCCGAGATGCCCGGGCGGCTGGTTGGCCGGGTCATTCCAGTCGGTGCGGCCCGGCTGGCCGTCGAGCGTGGTCAGCAGCGACCAGGTCCGGCCACCGTCGCGGCTCTCGAACACGCCGGCCGCCTCGGCGCCGGCGAGCACGCGCCCGTGCGCCGCCGTCAGGCCGGAGATCTTCGACAGCTTCAAGCCGCCCTCGGCGTACGCGAGCCCCTCGCTCGACAGCTCCCAGCTCTCGCCGAGGTCGCCGCTACGCCAGACGCCCGCCCCGTGCCACTCGCTCGCCGCGGCCGCGTAGATCGTCCCGGAGTCCGGGTCGTGCACCGCGTGGTAGATCGGCCAGCCGTCGCAGAACGGGCCGCGGACGCTCCAGTCGCGACGATGCTCGTCGCTCTCGAGCAAGAAGCAGCCCTTGCGCGTCCCGACCAGCAGCACGATTCGCGGCATCCGTCACACCTCCGGCTTCGACGTCGTCGATGCAGTCTGGCGGCTCCGCGCCCGAGCTGGCAAGACTCCCCGCGCTGCCCAGTGGTTCCTCCTCGCAGGAGGGACCACTAGCGTCAGCCAGGCACCCGACCACCGCCGGGCCCTGGGGGACGCTCAGCCGCTGCTGCCTGCCAGCAGGAGCGCCGCGACGGCGTCCGGGTCGTCCCACATCGGCAGGTGCCCGGTGCCGGGCAGCGCGACGTTGCGGATCCGTCGGGGCAGGTCGGCCGGGCGGGCGACGAGCCGGTCGCGGTCGGGCCAGCCGAGCGTCACCGGGACCTCGATGCGGTCCATGGCGGTGAAGCGCCCGGCGCGCATGGCATCGTTGACCGCGCGGAAGCCCGGCGCGGTCGCGTAGGCGCGGACGAGCCGGTGCGCCGCCGCGGGCGGCACGCGCTCGGCGTCGGCGACGACGCCCGCCAGGGCGAGGCGGCGCGTGGCCGGGTTCTTCACGAGCGCCCCGAGCACCGGCAGCGCGATGCGCGCCGCGGTCCGGGCCGCGCTGCGCCTGGGGGCCAGCGGTTGGGCCCACAGGCCGGCGGGGGCGATCGCGGTGACCGAGCGCGCATGGCCGGCCAGCGCCAGCTCGAGCGCCACCCAGCCGCCGAGCGAGTTGCCGGCGACGTGCGCCGGCGCGTCGAGGCCGGCGTCCTCGCGCAGCCCGCGCGCGACGGCCGCGGCGAGCGCGGCCGGCGTCGGCGGGCCGTCACCCGACAGCTCCGGCGACTCCCCGAAGCCGGGAAGGT
>JBPCNM010000032.1:0-2734 GCA_051001255.1 Solirubrobacteraceae bacterium | reverse complement strand
GTCGTCACGTCGCGCCAGCTCGACGAGCGCACCGGCGCGCAGGCGCGGCTCAAGCCGGAGAACCTCCAGCGCGTCGGCGCGTTCAAGTTCCGCGGCGCCTACAACGCGGTCGCCTCGCTGGCGCCGGAGGAACGCGCCCGCGGCGTCGTGACCGCCTCGTCGGGCAACCACGCGCAGGCGCTCGCGCTCTCGGCCACGCTGCACGGGGTCGACGCGACCATCCTGATGCCCGACGACGCGCCCACCTCCAAGGCGGCGGCGACCGAGGGCTACGGCGCGCGGATCGTGCGCTTCGACCGCTACGCGGACGATCGCGAGGCGCTGCTCGCCGACTGGGCCGAGCGCGAGGACCTCGCCGTCGTGCACCCCTACGACGACGAGCGGATCATGGCGGGCCAGGGCACCGCCACGCTCGAGCTGATCGAGGACCGTGGCGCCCTCGACCTGCTGCTGGTGCCGGTGGGTGGCGGCGGCCTGATCGCGGGCTCGGCCACCGCGGCGACGGCGCTGTGCCCGGACTGCCGCGTCGTCGGGGTCGAGCCGGAGGTCGGCGACGACACGGCGCGCTCGCTCGCCGCGGGGAAGCGCGTCGTGGTCCCCGTCGGCCGGACGATCGCCGACGGCCAGCAGACCGACACCCCCGGCGAGCGCACGTTTCCCGTCATCCGCGAGCGGGTCGCCGCCGTCGTGACCGTCTCGGACGCCGAGATCGTCGCCGCGATGCGCTTCGCCTTCGAGCGGCTCAAGCTCGTGCTGGAGCCGAGCGGCGCATCCGCGCTGGCCGCGCTGCTGCACGGCAAGGTCGACGCCCAGGGGCGCCGCACCGGCGTCATCCTCTCGGGCGGCAACGTCGACGTCGCGCGCTTCCGCGAGCTGAGCGCATAGGCTCACGGCTGCGTGCGTACCGCGATCCTCACCGTCTCCACCTCGGTGGCCAACCGCACGAGCGAGGACCGTTCGGGGCCGGTGCTCGCGGGGCTGGCGGAGCAGGCCGGCTGCGAGATCGTCGGGATGGAGGTGGTACCCGACGACTTCGGGCTGATCGAGGACCGGCTGCACCACTTCGTCGACCAGGACTGCGACCTGATCTTCACGACCGGCGGCACCGGGATGACGCCCGACGACATCACGCCGGAGGCCACCCGCGTGATCATCCACCGCGAGGCGCCGGGCCTGGCCGAGGCGATGCGGGCCGAGTCGGCCAAGCACACTCCGCTGGGCATCCTGACCCGTGGGATCGCCGGGATCGCCGAGTCGACGCTGATCGTCAACTTCACCGGCAGCCCGAAGGCGGTCGAAGAGCTGTTTCCGGTGATCGCCCCGGTGCTCGAGCACGCGGTGCAGACGCTCCGCGGCGACTCCCGCCATGGCAGCCACCGCCACGGCGGCTAGCGTCCCCGCCGTCGCGCTGGAGGGGGTCGGGCGCGCGTACGGCGAGCGGGTGGCGCTGCGCGACGTCTCCTTCACGCTCCCGCCCGGCGCCACCGTCGCGGTGTTCGGCGCCAACGGCGCGGGCAAGACGACGCTGCTGCGGATCCTGGCCGGACTGCTGCGCCCCCACGCCGGCCGCGCCTCCGTACTGGGCGCCGAGCTGCCGCGGGAGGCGTGGAGGGCGCGCGGGCGGATCGGGCTCCTGGGGCACGAGCCGATGCTCTACCGCGACCTCACGGTGCGCGAGAACCTGTGCTTCCACGCGTGGTTGCACGGCGTGCCCGCCGCGCGGGCGGAGGCGCTGACCGAGCAGGTGGGGCTGGCCGCGCGCGCGGACGACCCGGTGCGCACCCTCTCGCGCGGCATGACCCAGCGCGCCGCGATCTGCCGCGCGGTACTCCACAGCCCGGAGCTGCTGCTGCTCGACGAGCCGCTGGCCAACCTCGACCCGGGCGGCGCGCTGGCGGTGGCTCCGCTGATCGGGCGCGCGGCCGGCCCGGCGCGGGTGCTGATCTCCCACGCCGCCGAAGCGGGCCTCGCCGAGGCCGACTGGGTGCTCGGGCTGCGCGGCGGGCGCCAGGCGATCTGGGCGCCGGCGGCGCAGCTGCGGCTGGCCGACGTGCGAGGGCTGTACGCGTGACGGGGACCGTCGCGGCCCTGATCCGCAAGGACCTGCAGCTCGAGCGGCGCGCGTTCGAGTCGGTGCCCGCGATGCTGATGTTCAGCATCTCGATCTTCGTGCTGTTCCACTTCGGCCTGGACCGCGGCGCGCTGGCGGGCGACCTCGCGGCCGGCGTGCTGTGGGTGACGCTGCTGCTCGCCGCCGTGCTCGGGATGAACCGGCTGTTCGTCGCCGAGCGCGACCAGGGCGGCTTCGACGGATTCCTGATGGCGCCCGTCGACCGCACGGCGCTGTTCGTGGCCAAGGCGATCGTGCTGTTCTCGTTCCTGGTCGCGGTGGAGCTGGTGGCGGTGCCGGCGTTCGTGGTGCTGCTGCTGGACCCGGGCCCCGGCCAGGCGCTGCCGGAGCTGCTGGCCGTGCTCGTGCTGGCGGACGCGGGGATCGCGGTGGTCGGGACGCTGATCGGCGCGCTGGGGGTGCAGACACGGGCGCGCGACCTGATCATCCCGCTGATCGCGCTGCCGCTGCTGGTACCGGTCGTGATCGCGGCGGCCGAGGCGACCGCGCCGCTGCTCGCCGCGCAGGGCGCCGAGCCGTTCCCGGCGCGCTGGCTGGCGGTGCTCGCCCTCTATGATGCGGTGTTCGGGCTCCTCGCCTACGCCGTCTTCGACTTCCTGCTGG
>JBPCNM010000031.1:0-4297 GCA_051001255.1 Solirubrobacteraceae bacterium | reverse complement strand
TCGTCGAGCTGACCGCTCGCGATCGCCTGCTCCTGCAGGTCGGCGATCGCGCCCTGCACCTCGGGCGTCGTCACGTCGTCCGCCTTCACCACAGTGACGGCCGGGACGCCGCCGCCCGGGAAGGCCGCGTCGATGCGGTCGTAGGTCTGCATGACCTCGAGGTCGCGCGGCAGGCCGGTGACGCCCGGGTTGACGGTGTGCATGGACAGCGCGGGGATCGTCAGCGCCACGAGCAGGCCGCCGGCGAGCAGCGCCGACAGCAGCGGGCGCTTGAGCACGCGGTCGAGGATCGCGCCCCAGACCTTCGACTCACCGCGGGTCTTGTGACGGCGCTTGGCGACCCACGGCACGCGGCCCTTCTCCGTCCAGCCCTTGCGCGAGAGGAACGAGAGCATCGCGGGGAGCACGCTCACCGAGCCGAGCATCGCGACGGCGACGACGATGATCGTGCCGATGCCGAACGACACGAAGACGGCGTTGCCGGCGAGGAACATGCCGGCCATGGCGGCCATGACGGTGAGGCCGGAGACGAGCACGGCCCGGCCCGACGTCGCCGCCGCCGCCTCGAGCGCGGCTTCCGCGGTACGGCCGGCGTCGCGCTCCTCCATCTCGCGCCGCAGGTAGAACATCACGTAGTCGACGCCGACGGCGAGGCCGACCAGCAGCACGACGCTGGACGAGCTCTCCTCGAGCGCATGCAGCTGGCTGATCGGGCCGAGCAGGCCGATCGTGCCCATCACCGCCGTCGCGCCGAGCAGCAGCGGCAGGCCCGCGGCCACCAGGGCGCCGAAGGCGATCAGCAGGATCAGCAGCGTGATCGGCAGCGAGAGGAACTCCGCCTTCTGGAAGTCCTCCTCGAACGCCTCGCCGATCTCCTTCTCGGCCGACGCGTCGCCGAACTGGCCCAGCACGACCCGCGGGTGCTCCTTCTGCAGCGCGGCGACCGTGGCGAGCGGGGCGTCGACCGCGTCCTTCGCCGTGTCCTCGTCGCCGGGCAGCTCGAAGTTCACCAGCACGGAGCGGCCGTCGTCGGAGACGTTGTCCGCGAACTCGGGATCCAGCGGGCTCTCGACCTTGGAGACGTCCTTGGTCTGCTCCAGGCTCGACACGACGTCCTTGACGATGGCGGTGAACGCCGGGTCGCCGGCCTTCAAGCCGTCCTTGCCCTGCACCAGGACCTGCTCGCCGGTCTCCTCGGGGAAACCGGCGGCTTCGACGATCTGATCGCCGCGCTTGGACTCGCCGCTGCCGGTGTCCTCGTCGGCGAGGGTCTTGGTGCCGACCATGCCGCCGAGCACGGTGGCGAGGATCACGAAGGCGAACCAGCCGAGGATCGCCTTCTTGCGGTGCTGTGCGCTCCAGCGGCCGGCGCGCGCCGCGAAGTTCTTTGACTGCATGTGGGGAGCTCCTCCAGGGAGTGAGGGTGCTGAGGGGAGGGATCCAGCCTCCCAGCGACCTGCCCGCGCGCAAAGCGGGTTCCCCGGCGTTTTGGGGTGCGGACAGCCCCACCACGCGAAACGGGCCGCGCGGTGCGCGGCCCGTGACGGGTCTGTGGCGGTGTGGCTTACGCGCCGGCGGGCACCACCTCCGGCTCGTGCTCGAACTTCGGCAGCCAGTTGAGGCGCTTCGGCAGCCACCAGTTGCGGTCGCCGAGGAGCTTCATCGTCGCGGGCAGCAGGACCGCGCGGACGATCTTCGCGTCGATCAGGGTCGCGACGGCGAGGCCGAGGCCGATCTGCTTCATCTGCTGGTCCGTCTGGATCGTGAACATGCCGAACACGGCGACCATGACCAGGGCGGCGCTGGTGATGACGCCCGCGGTGGACTTGATGCCGTGGGCGACGGCGTCGTCGGTCTTCATGCCGCGGTCGACCGCCTCGCGGATCCGGCTGAGGACGAACACGTGGTAGTCCATCGACAGGCCGAACAGGATCACGAAGAGGAACAGCGGGATCCAGGAGGTGATGCCGCCGACCGACTCGAAGTTCAGCGCCTTCTCGCCGTGCCCGTCCTGGAAGACCCAGGTGAGTACGCCGTACGCCGCGCCGACCGAGAGCAGGTTGAGGATGATCGCCTTGATCGGGACCACCAGCGAACGGAACGTGACCAGCAGCAGCACGAACGCCAGGGTCAGCACGAAGCCGAAGACGATGGGCAGGTTGCGCTTCATCACGTCGAGGAAGTCCTTCGAGCCGGCCGTGTAGCCGGTGACGGCGACCTCGGCGCCCTTCACCTTCGCGATCGTCGCCGGGACCACGTCCTCGCGCAGCGTCTCGAGCGACTTCTCCGACGCGGCGTCGAGGCCGCTGCCCTTCACCGCGATGGACGCGACGGCGACCGTCTTGTCGGGGCTGACCTCGACGTCGAAGGGCTCCATCAGCTCACCGCTGGCGAGCGCCTTGTCGCGCAGGTCCTGAATGGCGGTCCTGACCTCGGGCGTGGTGACGTCCTCGGCCTCGATGACGGCCTGCGCCTGGACCTGGCCGCCGGGGAACGCGTCGTTGACCCGGTCGTAGGTCTGCACGATGGCGACGTCACGGGAGTAGCCGTCGATGCCGGCGTCCTTGAACTCCATGTGCAGCGCCGGGATCGACAGCGTGCCCAGGAGGCCGCCGGCGACGATGACCGACACCAGCGGGTGCTTCAGCACCGGCTTGAGCACGGCGGCCCAGAAGCGCGACTCGCCGCCGCTCTTGTGGCGCCGCTTGGCGACGAACGGCACGCGACCCTTCTCCGTCCAGCCCTTCTGCCCGAGGTAGGACAGGATGGCCGGCAGCGCGGTCATGGAGCCGAGCATCGCGACCGCGACGACCAGCATGGTGCCCACGCCGAACGAGGCGAACACGGGGTTGCCGGCGAAGAAGAGTCCCGCCATGGCGGCCATGACCGTCAGGCCGGAGATGAGCACCGCACGACCGGAGGTCGCGGCGGCGATCTCGAGGGCGATCTCGGGGGAGCGGCCCTTGTCGCGCTCCTCCATCTCACGACGGAGATAGAACATGGCGTAGTCGACGCCCACGGCGAGGCCGATGAGCATCACGACCGCGTTGATATCGGGCGTGAGGGCGTGCAGGTGGCTGACCGGGCCGAGGAGCCCCATCGTGCCCCCGACCGCGGTGAGGCCGAGCAGCAGCGGGATGCCTGCGGCGACGAACGCGCCGAAGGCGATCAACAGGATCAGCAGCGTGATGCCGTAGGAGGCGAACTCCGACTTCGACCCGTCCTCCTCGGACTGATCGGCGAGCGCCTTCTCGAACGACACGTTGCCGAACTGCTCCACGCGCACCTCGGGATGCGCCTTCTGCGCGGCCGCGACGGCCGCGAGGGGGAGTCGATGCGCTTGGTCGCCTCGTCGAGATCCCCGGGAAGGGTGAAGTTCACGGCGAGGGAGCGGCCGTCGTGGGAGACCGTGTTGGCGCTGGGTCGCGTTCAGCGGGCTCTCGATGTCGTTGACGCCGTCGATGTTGTCGAGCCGGCTCACGACGTCCTTCACGGCCGCGGTGACCTGAGGATCATCGGCCTTGATCGAGCCCTTGCCCTGGACGAGAACCTGCTCGGTGGCCCTCTCGGGGAAACCGGCGCGCCGCCAAGTTACGGGATGGCATTGTGAGGAGCTCCTCCAAGGGAGTCGGTGAGCGGGGATTCGCTGGGAACAAGCGCAATGTCCCAGCGGTGCCGCTGCGCTCCTATGCGGGCTCCCTCGTGTCCCTTGGTGGGAGTTCACCCGTCCTGCGGTGCGGGCAGCCCCCCGCGGACGGGGGCCTGCCCGCGCATTCCTGCTAGAGCAGGATGATCAGCAGGATGATGATGATGATGAGGGTGCCGATGCCGATGTACATGTCGCTGTGCTTACCCCTGCCGGCGCTAAAGCACGCACCGCGCGCCCCCTACACCTCGCCCCGACGGTCCTCCGGCGCGTCGACGCCGGGCCGCGGCTCGGCGCGGTTGACGCGCTCGCAATCGCCGTCGGGAGCCGCCGGCGCCGAGGGCGTTGGCCGGTTGTCGCCGGTGACGGTCGCTGCGGCCGCCGTGGCGGCGAACGCCCCGGTCGCCGTGAGCGCCGCAGCTAGATGGATCGGATCGTCGCCAACAGTTGGGCACGGGCTCCCCTCCTGGCCGTCCGGTTGACGCCTCAGCAAACACGTGCTGCTGCGGCCAGTTGCGGTTGGCGGCGGGCGTGCTCTTGCCGGTCAGGGGTGGCCCGCTTCCTACCGATGTGCTGCCATACTCTGCCGCCCACGGGGGCGTAGCTCAGTTGGTTAGAGCGCCGGCCTGTCACGCCGGAGGTCGCGGGTTC
>JBPCNM010000030.1:0-2956 GCA_051001255.1 Solirubrobacteraceae bacterium | reverse complement strand
CGGGCGCGGGCGCGGGCGCGGGCGCCATGACGGGCGCGGGCGGGCTCGTCTTCGCGGGCGCGAGGACCGGCGGCTTGCGCTTCGGGCGGCACTTGCGGACCTTGACGGTCTTGCGCTTGCCACGGATCAGCTTGGTGCGCTTGACCGTCCGGCACTTCTTCTTGCGCTTCTTCCCGCCGGAGCTCGCGAGGGCCATTCGCACATCCCCGCCCCCCCCTCTCCAATCGGCACGGCCGGTCCGAGCCTGAAACCCTCGACCGCGCGGTTGGACGTCCGATCACAATGCGGGGCATGGAGTCTGCGGGTCCAGATGCAGTCGTGCCGCCGCCCGCCGGCCGGCGCGGAAGGCTTCGTGTGTGGCGCGCCCGGCGGCAGCCGCGAGTATTGCTGGGACCAGGGGTCCGGATCGGCGCCGGCGTGGTGCTGCGAGCCGCGCCCGCAGCCCGCTTGGTCGTCGGCGCGGGCGCCGCGCTGGGCGATGGCGCGCGCGTCGAGGCGACCGGCGGCACGCTGACGATCGGTCCCGGGGCCGTTCTCGGAGAGCGCTGTACGCTGGCCGGCGCCGTGTCCGTCGGCCGCGAGTGCGTGGTCGGCGACTGGGCGCGCGTCGAGGGGACCGCGCGCCTGGGAGATCGCGCGCGGCTGGCCGCCCACGCCGTCGCGCTCACGGGTGCGCAGGTCGGCGCGGGCGCTGTGGTCGGCTCCTACACCGTGGTCGACGGCCCTGTCGCACCGCGAACGGTGCCAGGCACTCTCTAGGTTCGCCGCAAGCCTAAACGGGGTCAGACCCTCTTCAGGTTCGCGTCAGACGCGGGCGCCGCGCAGCTCGTCGTAGACCGCGGCCGTCTGGCGGGCCACGTCGGTCCAGTCGAACTGGAGCACGTGCTCGCGCGCCTGGGCGACCAGGCGGTCGCGCAGCGCGTCGTCGCTCAGCAGCTTCTGCGCCATGCGAGCGAGCGAGGAGGAGTCGCGGGCACGGAAGCGCAGCCCGACCCGCTGGCCGCCGGGCACGACCTCGCGCAGCCCACCCGTGTCGGCCACGATGCACGGGCACCCCGACGCCATCGCCTCGAGCGCCACGAGCCCGAACGGCTCGTAGATCGACGGCACGACGCACAGGTCGGCGATCCGGTAGAGCGAATGCAGGACGTCATCGCCGGTCCAGCCGACGAACGTCCCGTGCTCCATCAGCCCCAGCGCGTGCGCCTGCGCCTTGAGCTCCTCCTCGGCGGTGCCCGAGCCGGCGACCAGGAAGCGCACGCCGCCCAGCCGCTCGATCAGCCCCGGCAGCGCGTCGAGCGCAAGGTGGAAGCCCTTCTCGTAGACGAGCCGCCCGACCAGCAGCACGAGCTTCTCGCCGGGCGCGGCGAACTGCGCGCGCAGGCGCGGGAGGTCCGGGACCGGCTGCAGGTCGGCGGGATCGATCGCGTTGGGGATCACGGTCACGCGACCCGCCGCGATCCCGAAGGCGTCCGCCACGTGCTCGCGCATGTAGGCCGAGCAGGCGATCACGCCGTCGGCGCCGCGCACCATCCGCCGCTCCACGCCGTGGATGTGGGACTGCGGGTGCTTGGACACCCAGCCCTGATGGCGCCCGTACTCGGTCGCGTGCACGGTGACGAGCCACGGCACCTTCCAACGGCGCGCGAGCTTGCGCGCGGCCGCGGCGACCAGCCAATCGTGGGAGTGGACGAGGTCGAAGCCGCCGCCCAGCTCGTCGCCGGCCGCGCGCATGTCCTCGTTCATGTGGTCGACCCACCCGATGAACGCGTCGACGTCGCCGCGCGGGAAGTCCGGCTCGCGCACGCGGTGCACGATCACGCCGTGGCGGTCCTCCTCGAAGAGCTGCTCGCCTGGCAGGCGAAACCCTTCTCGAGCGCGAGGGACGAGCGGCTCGCCTGGCGGGCGAAACCGATCTCGAGACCGAACGCGAGACCGATCTCCCCGCGTGAGCACGTGAACCTCGACGCCGTCGCGCACGAGCTGCTCCGACAGCTTGCGCACGTGCCGCGACAGGCCGCCCTCCACGATCGGCGGGTACTCCCAGCTGAGGATCAGGACGCGCGTCGCGGCCACGGCGCCGGAGGACACTACCGGTAGCCTCAGCCCTCGTGAGCAGGCAGGCGATCGTGACGGGAGCCGCGAGCGGGATCGGGCGCGCCGTCGCGGGCGCGCTGGTCGACGCCGGCGCGCAGGTGCTCGCGGTCGACCTCGAGCCCGACCCGGATGGGCCGGGCGAGCCGTTCGCCGAGTTCGACGAGGACCGCTGGGACGCGCTGCTCGCGCTGCTGCTCACAAGCCCGTTCCTGCTCGCCCGCTACGGCTGGGACGCGCTCGCCGCCGGCGGCCGCGGGCGCTTCATCGCGGTGGCCTCCGCGCACGGCCTGGTCGCCTCGCCGTTCAAGGCCGGCTACGTGTCGGCCAAGCACGGCGTGCTCGGGCTGGTCAAGACGCTGGCGCTGGAAGGCGCCGACCAGGGGATCACGGCGACCGCCATCTGCCCCGGCTTCGTCCGCACGCCGCTGGTGGAAGGGCAGATCGCGGCCCAGGCCGAGGCGCACGGCGTGCCCGCGGAGCAGGTGCTCGAGGACGTGATCCTCGCGCCGCACGCGCTCAAGCGGCTGATCGAGCCCGAGGAGGTCGCCGGCGCGGTGCTGTTCCTGCTCGGGTCGTCGGGCGCGGCGTTCACCGGCGCGCCGTTCGTGATGGACGCGGGCTGGACCGCGCGCTGAGTGGAGCTCCGGCGGCTCGAGTACTTCGTCGCGGTCGCGCGCCACGGGCAGTTCACCCGCGCGGCCGAGGAGCTGTGGATCACGCAGTCCGCCCTGTCGCAACAGGTGCGCCGGCTGGAGGCGGAGCTGGGCGTGGCGCTGCTGCGTCGCACGCCGCGCGGCGCGGAGCTGACGCCGGCGGGCGAGGCGCTACTGCCGCGCGCCGAGGCGATCCTCGCCGAGGT
>JBPCNM010000029.1:0-3446 GCA_051001255.1 Solirubrobacteraceae bacterium | reverse complement strand
CGCTACACCGACGACTCGCGCGAGCGCGTCCGCGACGCCGTCGACTTCGTCGAGCTGGTCGGCGCGCGCACCGAGCTCAAGCCCGCCGGGCCGCGGCGGATGACCGGCCTGTGCCCGTTCCACGACGAGCGGACGCCGTCGTTCGGGATCGACCCGGTCGAGAAGCTCTACCACTGCTTCGGCTGCGGGGTCGGCGGCGACGTCTTCAAGTTCGCGATGGAGACCGAGGGGCTGGACTTCGCCGCTGCGCTGGAGGCGCTCGCCGAGCGCGCCGGGCTCGAGCTCGAGCGCGAGGCCGAGGACCCGCGCGACGCCGAGCGCCGCGGGCAGCGCGAGCGGCTCCTCGCCCTGCTGGAGCGCACCGCGGCCTACTACGTGCGCGTGCTGTGGGAGGCGGCCGAGGCCGCTCCCGCCCGGGCCTACCTCGCCGAGCGGGGGCTGCGCGAGGACGTGCTGCGCGAGTTCCGCGTCGGCTTCTCCCCACGCTCGTGGGAGCGCGTGATCCTCGCCTCGCGCCGGGCGGGCTACTCCGAGGCCGAGCTGGCGGCCGCCGGCCTCGCCTCGCGGCGCCGGGAGGGGGCGGGGCTGCTCGACCGCTTCCGCGGCCGGATCATGTTCCCGCTGGCCGATCCCAAGGGCCACGTGCTCGGCTTCGGCGCCCGCGCGCTCGCGCCCGACGACCAGCCTAAGTACCTCAACACGTCGGAGTCAGAGCTGTTCCACAAGGGCTCGCTCGTATACGGCGCCGACCTTGCGCGCGCGGCGGCTGCGCGCGCCGGTCGGCTCGTGCTGGTGGAGGGCTACACCGACGTGATCGCCCTGCGCCAGGCCGGGATCCCCGAGACGGTGTGCTCGATGGGCACCGCGCTCACCGACCGCCAGCTCGACGCGCTCAAGCGGCTGACGCCCAAGGTGCTGCTCTGCCAGGACCCCGACGCGGCCGGACAGGAGGCGGTCGCGAAGGGCAAGGACGCGATCCGGGTGTTCAACGAGGGCCATCGCCTGCGCGGCTTCGACCTGCGCGTGGTGCGCCTGCAGTTGGGCCGGGACCCGGCCGACGTCGTCCAACGCGAGGGCGCGGAGGCGATGCGCGCGCTGCTCGAGACGTCGGTGCCGGTCGCGCGCTTCGAGGTCGAGCGGGCGCTCGAGGCGGCGGCGCTGGACTCGCCCGAGGGCCGTGACGCGGCGCTGCGCGCGGTGGCTCCGATCGTGGGGCGGCTGGATCCCGGGCCGTTGCAGTACGACCTCGTCCAGTTGATCGCGAACCGGCTGCAGATGCCGGAGACCATGACCGGCGAGGCGCTGAAGTCGGTGCCGCGGGAGGCCAACGGGCGGCCGGCGCGGATCGCCGCTCCGGCGCGGATGGTGACCTCGGTCGACCGGCGCGAGGAGTCCGAGCGGCTGTTCCTCGCCCGCTGCCTCGCGGTCAAGGCGGCGGGCCGCCGGGCGCTCGACGAGATGGACCTCGACGGCGCGTTCTCCACCGACCTCACGCGCCGCGCGGCGCACTATCTCGCCGAGCACCTCGAGCACCCGGGGCAGTCGCTGCCGGTCGGAGCCGACGACCTCGCGCACCTCGTCGCCGAGATGGTGATCCGCGCCGGTGATCTCGCGGCCGATCCTGCCGCCCTGGAGATCGAGCGCCTCCAGCTCGAGAAGCACCGGCTGAGCCGGGCGATCGCGGTTGCACAGCAACAGGGAGAGCCATCCGACCACTTGTCAGCCGAGCGCCAGCGCGTCCAGGACCAGATCCGCCACCGGCTGGTGTGAGGGGCTAGGACAACGCGTCGCGCGGCTGGGCTGGAGCGCTGCGCTGCGCCCGGTCCACGGCCCGCACGACCTCCTCGGGGTTGCCGACGCCGACGAAGCGGAACTCGGAGTCGTCGCTGCCGGCGGTGTCGAAGTCGACGGTGCCGACCTGCATGATGCGCTCGAAGAACGACTGATCGGTGTTGACGTTCTGCACCCGCTGGATCCGCGTCTCCTGGGTCTTCTTGGCGAGGATCCCGCGGCGGATGTGCAGGCGCTCCGTGGTGATCATGTAGCGCGTAGCCATGCGCTTGACCAAGCCGACGAGCACGACGAGTAAGAGTACGGCCGCCCCCGCCAGCACCGCCACGACCGTCCCGGACGCGAGCGCCCCGACCGCGACGGCGGCGCCCACGAGCGCCACTCCGATGACGTAGAAGGCGAGCACCGAACGCCACGACGGATGCCCCTCGAAGACGATCTGCTCGCCGGGATGGAGGTCCACGGCGCGAAACGCTACCGCGCACTGGAGATCGCGGGCCGGCCACCGCCTCCCCGGTTCCGTCCGCCACACGAACTAGTGTTCGCCTTCATGGAACGAACGTGGCTCGCAGACCAGCTCGCCGCCGGGCGCTCCATCGAGGCGATCGCCCGCGACATCGGGCGTGACCCGAGCACGGTGTCCTACTGGGTCGGGAAGCACGGCCTCGTTTCCGCTTTCGCCGCGAGGCACGCCGCCCGCGGCGGCATCGCCCTCGCGGAGCTCGAGGCCCTCGTGCTGGAAGGTCTCACCGTGCGTGCGATCGCCGAGCGCCTCGAGCTCAGCTACGCGACCGTGCAGCACTGGCTCAAGCGCCACGGCCTCAAGACGCGCCGCGGCGCCCAGCCGCGCGGCGGGGAGGCGCGGACCGTCGAGCGCGAGTGCCCGGTCCATGGGCGCACGACGTTCGTCAAATACAGCGCGACGGACCACCACAGATGCGAGCTGTGCCGGAAGGGGCGGGTCGTGGCGCGGCGGCGGAAGGTCAAGGCGCTGCTTGTCGAGGAGGCGGGAGGGGGCTGCGTGCTCTGCGGCTACAACCGCTATCCGGGGGCGCTGCAGTTCCACCATCTGGATCCGGCGATGAAGGCGTTCGGGCTCGGCATGCGTGGCCTCGCGCGCTCGCTCGAGCAGTGCCGGGAGGAAGCGCGCAAGTGCGTGCTGCTGTGTGCGAACTGCCACGCGGAGGTTGAAGGAGGCGTCGTGGCCGTCCGATAACGCCTACTATGGACGCCGAGCGACCCCTCCCGGGTAGCTCACGGTCCGGGGTAGCTCAATCGGCAGAGCGACGCCCTGTTAAGGCGAAGGTTGTGGGTTCGAGTCCCACCCCCGGAGCTCCATCGCAGTAGGTCCTGAGCGGGCGGCCCACGGCCGCCCGTCGACTTTTGAGCACATCGCGACGACCAAGGATGCGAGCAGGCCGGTGGGCCGCGCGAGCTCTACGACCAGCTTGCCACCGTGTGGGTGCGGACGGCGGTGGACGCCGCCGTGCGCGTGTGAGCGTTCACGCCTCGGGAGGAGCCGAGGCGTGTGCCGCACCCGCCCGCCCGATCCCTGCGCCCCAGGCCTCGAGCTCGCGGGCGGCCGCGTGCGCGCCGTCGTGCTCGGCCATCCACGCCGCGAGCGCGGCGGCAAGGGAAAGCAGCCGCGTATCGCC
>JBPCNM010000028.1:0-4796 GCA_051001255.1 Solirubrobacteraceae bacterium | reverse complement strand
GGCGGCGGGTGTGGCGGTGCGCGCGTTCCCGCGTGCCGAGCACGCCGACCGGCGCGCCCGCGATCTCGCCACCGCCGGCTGGCTTGGAGGCGCCCGCGTCGAGCTGGTCGTGCTCGCCGGCTACATGCAGCTGCTCGACCCCGCCTTCCTGGCCCGCTTTCCCGGCCGGGTGATCAACGTGCACCCGGCGCTGCTGCCTGCGTTCCCCGGGATCGGCGCCGTCGAGCAGGCGCTCGCCTACGGGGTGAAGGTCTTCGGCGTGACCGTCCACTTCGTCGACGAGGGGGTCGACACGGGCCCGATCATCGCCCAGCGCGCGGTCGAGCTTCCCGACGCCACCGAGCCCGCGCAGGTCCGCGCCGCGCTTCGGCCGCTGGAGCACGAGCTGCTGTGCGACGCGGTGCGGCGCATGGCGCGCGGTGGCCTCGCGTTCGACCCGTCCGAGCCCCGCCGCGTGCTCGTGCAGCCCTTGTATGGTGCGACCCGATGACGCAGCCGGGTGATGTCCGCGTGCGCCGTGCGCTGCTGTCGGTCTCCGACAAGCGTGGCGTCGCGGACTTCGCGCGCGGTCTGGCGGAGCTCGGCGTCGAGCTCGTCTCCACCGGCGGCACGGCGCGCGAGCTCGCCGACGCCGGCCTGGAGGTGCGCGCGATCGAGGACTTCACCGGCTTCCCGGAGATCATGGGCGGCCGGGTCAAGACGCTGCACCCGAAGCTCTACGCGGGGCTGCTGGCGCTGCGCGACGACGTAGAGCACATGATCGCCGCCGAGACGCACGGGATCGAGCTCGTCGACCTCGTATGCGTGAACCTGTATCCGTTCGAGCGCACCGCCGCCCGGCGCGGTGCGACCGACCACGAGGTGATCGAGAACATCGACGTCGGCGGCCCGACGATGATCCGCGCGGCCGCGAAGAACTACGGCTTCACCGCCGTCGTCACGCGCCCGGAGTCCTACGACGCGGTGCTGCAGGAGCTCGAGGACGCCGAGGGCCGGCTCTCGCTCGGCACCCGCGAGTCGCTCGCCGCCGAGGCGTTCTCCTGCACCGCTCGCTACGACACGGCGATCGCGCGCTGGTTCGCGGAGAAGCGGGAGGACTTCCCGCCCCTGCTGATGTCGGCCTACGAGAAGGTCACCGACCTCGCCTACGGCGAGAACCCGCACCAGCGCGCCGCCTACTACGCGCAGGTCGGCGCTCGCATGCACGTGCTCTCGATGGTCAAGCAGGTGGCGGGCAAGGACCTCTCGTTCAACAACGTGCTCGACCTCAACTCGGGCCGCCTGCTCGTCGAGGAGTTCAGCGTCCCCGCCTGCGCGATCATCAAGCACAACAATCCGTGCGGCGCCGCGATCGGCAGCTCCGCGCGTCAGGCTTACGAGCGCGCCTTCGCGTGCGACCCGCAGTCGGCGTTCGGCGGGGTGGTGTGCCTGAATCGCCCCGTCGATCACGCGCTGGCAGAGCTGCTCGTCTCCCAGTTCTGCGAGCTGCTGTTCGCGCCGCGCTTCACCGACGAGGCGCTCGCGCTGCTGGAGAGCAAGCCGAGCATGCGCATCCTCGAGGACAACGAGCGGCGCCGCTTCAACATCGCCGAGCGCGACCTCAAGCGGGTGATGGGCGGCCTGCTCGTGCAGGACCGCGACATCGACCTCGAGGACCGCTCGGCGATGGAGGTCGTCACCGAACGCAAGCCGACCGAGGCCGCGTGGGGCGAGATGCTGTTCGGCTGGAAGGTGTGCAAGCACGTGCGCTCCAACGCGATCGTGCTCTCGCGCGAGCTCGCGTCCGTCGGCATCGGGGCGGGCCAGATGAGCCGGGTCGACTCCGTCCGGCTCGCGGTCGACAAGGCGCGCGAGGCGGGCTCGGAGCTGCACGGCGCGGCGCTCGCGTCCGACGCGTTCTTCCCGTTCCCCGACGGCCCCCAGCTGGCGGTCGAGGCCGGCGTCACCTCGATCATCCAGCCGGGCGGGTCAAAGCGCGACCTCGAGGTCGTCGAGGCGGCCGACGCCGCCGGCATCAGCATGGTCTTCACGCACCGCCGTCACTTCAAGCACTGACACAGAACGCGTTCTCGCCGCGTTCTAGGGTCAGTGCTGCGCACTGAGGGAGTCGTGCTACGGCTGCGGCGTGGTCTCCGCCAGCCAGCGCGCGACCACGGGCCAGTAGCGCTCGGGTGTGTCGGCGAACGGGAAGTGGCCGGCGCCCTCGATCACGGCGAGCGTGCCGCGCGGGCTCGCGTCGGCGATCCGCTGCTGCAGCGCGCGCGGCATCCGGTCGTGCTCGCCTGCGATCGCCAGCACCTGCAGGCCGGAAAGCGCCGCGAGCGCCTCGAGATCGCCCCAGTCGTCCTGCTGGTTGGGGCCGGGCTGGTAGGTCACGCGCGCCCAGCGCTCGCGCAGCCGCCGTGCTCCCTCAGGGCCGGCGGCGTAGTAGTCGAGCTGGTCGAGCCACGCGTCGCGCAGTGCCCCGGGCGTGGCGGCCGTGTGCTCGCGCTCCCACGCGTCCTCGATCGCGGCGGCCTCGGCCGGCGCCAGGCCGTCGAGCGGACCGGGTGGGTCACCCGGCGGCGGCGCCTCGGAGCCGTCGGTGCAGGAGGCGACGATGCGCGTCAGCTCGCCGGGATGCAGCCGGTTGAACTCGAGCGCGACGAAGCCGCCGAACGAGTGGCCGAGCAGGTCCCACCCGCCGGGCTCGAACCCGAGCGCCCGCACGCAACCGAGCACCGCGCGCGCGTAGCCGGCGATCGACCACTCCGACCGGTCGCCCGCTGGAGAGCGGCCGTTGGCCGGCAGGTCGAGCGCGACCACGCGCACGCCCTGCTCGGTCAGCGCCAGCGCCTCGGGGAAGAACACCGAGCCGTCGAGCCCGGGGCCGGGGTGCAGCAGCACGAGCGGCCGGCCGCTGCCCGCGCTGCGGTACGCGAGGCCGCCGGCCTCGCCGAGCTCCACGTCGGACGTCATCGGGCGACCGTACCGGTTGCACCACGCCGCGGGGGCTTCACCGGTAGCCTCAGCGCCATGGACGCTCGCTCGACCGCCCGCCTGCAAGCCCTCGGCCGGCTCGGCCTCGGTGGCGCCCTGATGCTGGCTCCCGGAGTGGTCGCCGGTGGCTGGGTGGGTGGCGTGGCCGACAAGCGGGAGGGCCAGGCGCTCGTGCTCGGCCTCGGCGCCCGCGACATTGCGCTGGCCCTCGGCACCTTGGGCGCGCTGCGCGCCGGCTGCGGCGCCGGCGCCCGGGTGCGCGCCGGGATCCTCGCGGACGCCGGCGACCTCGTCGCCACGCTCCGCGCACGCGACGCGCTGCCGCCGCTCGCCGCCCCCGGCGTGACGGCGCTCACCGCGGCCTCGGTGCTTCTCGGCGCCTGGCTGCAGTCGGCGGTCGACTAGCCCGTGCCGTAGAGGACGCGTGACCAGATCGTGTGCAGCGAGCGCACGACGAGCGCGCGCTCGGTGGTCGGCGCGCGGCCGAGCGAGAGCGTGAGGTAGCGCTCGTTCATCCACAGGAGCGCCTTGGCGGTCTCCTCGGGGTCGAGCGGGAGGATCCCCAGCTCCGAGCCGCACGGGACGTTCACGGCCAGGCCCGGAGCTTACGCCCGGCGCCCGTAGAATGGACGCGGCTGCGCCCCCATGGTGTAACGGTGAGCACGACGCCCTTTCACGGCGTAAGAGCGAGTTCAACCCTCGCTGGGGGTATTTGGAGAGGTAGCGCGCGGGTTCGAAATGGGAGCGAAATCCGTCCGCTTGGCATGCGAACATGTGTACGGGAAGCCAGAGGCACGTGCAGAGGCGAGGCGGCTCCGTTCGGAGCACGGGATGGCGCTCACGCGATAGCCGCGCAGCTCGGGGTGTCGAAGAGCTCGGTGAGTCACTGGGTGCGCGCCATCGAGCTGACGACTGAGCGGCAGGCGGCGCTCCTCGCGACGAACCCGGCCCGCAACGGACAGCTGCTCGGCATGCGGGTACGCCGCGAGCGCTGGCGCGCGCGCCGCATCGCGGCACAGGAGCACGGCAGAGCACTCGCGCGTAAGGCCGACCCCGTACATCGAGGCGGATGCATGCTGTACTGGGCCGAGGGCTCCAAGGGTCGGAACGTCGTGCAGCTGGCCAACGCCGACGCCGACCTGCTCGGGACGTTCCTCGAGTTCCTGCGGACGTGTTACGGCGTGCCGAACGAGGCGGTCACGCTCTCGGTCAACTGCTTCCTCGGCAACGGCCTCGAGCTCGACGAGATCCAGGAGTGGTGGCTCGCGCGCCTGGCGCTTGCGCCGAGTCGCTTGCGCCAAGCCGTGGTCAACCGGCCGTCGTCGGCGTCAAAGCGTCTCAAGGGAAACACCCTGCCCTACGGCACCGCACGGATCGCCGTGCACTCCACCTTCATCGTGCAGAGCATCTACGGCGCGATCCAGGAGTACGCCGGGATCGACCGACCGGAGTGGCTGGATCTGTGAGTGGGCCGTAGGGGTCAAACTCACTGCGAAACCTGCTCGTTTCCACCGGTTTCTCCGCGCGGCTGCATCCCATCTACATCCCATTCTCCGAAGGCGAGGCGGATCTGCTCGCGCATCCCGCGCTCGGAAGGGTGCCCGTAGAGGCGCTGCACGAGCGCGCCGCCGTCGGTGTGGCCCAACTGGTTGGCGACGACGTGTGGCGGCAGCCCGCGCTCCATCAGCAGCGTCGCGCAGGCATGCCGGAGCTCGTAGAGCTCCAAACGCTCCCGGCTTGCCCAGCGCTGGCGCACCACGCGGAAGTTGTACGACAGCGTGCCCTTTGAAAGACGGCGCCCGGTCGTCGTGTGGAAG
>JBPCNM010000027.1:0-3990 GCA_051001255.1 Solirubrobacteraceae bacterium | reverse complement strand
CGCCCCAGTCCTCAAGGTTCTCCAGGCCGAGCCGGCCCTGCTCGCGCAGCCGCTGCGAGAGCGTGCCCTGCGAGGCGTAGCTCAGGATGATGCCGATGCGGCCGGCCACGTCGATCGGCTCGCCGTGTACCTCGATCACGGCCGGGTGGCGCAGCTTCGCGAGGACCTCGCCCTCGTCGCGCAAGCGGTCGTTGCGCTCGGGATCGTTGGCGACCTTCAGGACCAGCTCCTGGCTGCCGGGCCCTGCGACCAGGAACGCGATAGCTGTCGACCCGCGGCCGAGGCGGCGCTTGACCGGGTAGCCACCCAGCAGGTCGCCACGGCTTGCGTGCTCGGGCAACGTCTCCTCGGGTGCATCGGCCGGTGCGGTGATCTCATCCTCGATCATCGCGATGCCGTCGAGGAGATCCTGCATCGTCGAACGACGGGTGGCATCCCCGCGGGTGGCCTCCCGAACGACCTCGGACAGCCACGCGCCCGCGCCATCGAGGACCGAGGAGACCTCGAGTGCGCCGTCACGCTGCAGCGTCGCCGCCAGACCGGCAATACTCTCGGCCGGCGGCTGCCCACCGAAGACGTGGAAGGCGATCGCTCCGAGCGAGAAGACGTCCATCAGCTCGGGGTCGGCGTCAGGCTGCGTGAGGGTTTCCGGCGCGAGGTAGGGCGTCGCATCGGCGTCGACGAGCTGCTCGGGATGCCGGGTCCCCCGGATGGTGAGCGCGCTCTCCGATGCGTCGTCTCGGGATCCCGTCTGCCAGTTGATGATCGTGAAGCGCCGCGGGCCGTCGGGAACGGGGATGACGAGGACGCTGCGCGGCGAGAGCGCCCTATGAAAGAGCCGCTGGGCATGCGCGTGAGCCACCGCTTCTGCCAGGTCACGCACGATATTGAGCCGATCGAAGAGCGACAGCGATGCCTTATGTCGCTGAAGGAAGTGATCCAGCCGTACTTCCGACGGGTCGCGCTCGAACACGAGCGCCGGTCCGAGCTCGTGTTCCACGAAGCCCTGAGCGCGGACGATGCCGCGATGCGAGACGGCGTGCAGCAGCTCGTACTCCCGCCGCGCCGCCCGGGCGAGCTGCTCGCGCTGTTCGTCGGTCGCGAGATCCGACGTCCCGTAGATCCGTACGCGGTGCCGGACGTTCGGGAAGCGCGGGTGGACGCCGACGTGATCCTGGTATCCCGCGCCCTCGTCGAGCAGCGCGCGCAGCTCGAGGTCGCCGACCTGGCGGCGGCGTTGCGAAGGGCGAACGCCTGCCTGCTCGAGGGCGGTCGCGATGAGCTTGGCCATCGGACGGTCGATGACCCGGTCGCCGAGGCGCTGGCTCTCCTCCGCAGTCAGCTTCGTCAGCGTGGCGATGACCCCCGGCAAGCCGCCGGGTTGAGTGCCCTTCTCGCCGGTCGCGTCGCGGCCGACGACTCCGAAGCGCGCCTCGTGGTCGAGCGAGACCCGGAGCGCCGGGTCCGAGAGGAAGACGAGCGGCGCGACGTACGGGACACGCTTGCCGCGCATCGCCCGCTGCCGTGCGATGACGCCCTTGAGTCGCTTGGCCTTGCGGTTGGCGAGGACGTACGGGTTGTCGCGCAGCCGAGGGTCGACGGCGTCGGGCGGTGTCCACTGCCAGGTCCCGGCGTCTCCCGCGATACGTCCCGGCCAGCTCTTGATCTCCACGAGGAAGAGCCCTTTGCGGGCAGCCACCAGGACGTCGACCTCGCTGACCGTGCCGTCGACGAGAAACTCGAAGTTCGCCCAGGCGCGGTAGGGCTCGTTATGTCGTCAAGCGAGCTCGGCGGCGGTCCGGGCGCTCTCTCGATGCCGGCAAACGGGCGCCGGCCGTCAGCCGCCCAGCGCTCGCCCGACCACCGCCGCCGCGTCCATCAGCGCCGGGAGCACCTCTCGCCGCCGCGCGGCCGTGAACCGCGCGGCCGGGCCCTGGAGGCCCAGGATCGCCGCGAGCCCGCCGCCGCGGCCGAGGACCGGCGCCGCGAGCGCGTTGAGGTCTGGCTCCCGCTCTCCCTCGGCCTCGGCCCAGCCCTGCTCGCGCACGGCGGCAAGCTCCACCGCCAGGCGCGCGGGGTCCGTGATCGTCCGGTCGGTCAAGGCGGTCAGCTCGGCCGGCTCGCCGCCCGCGAACGCGAGCATCACCTTGCCCGTAGCGGTGGCGTGCGGGACGCTCGGCCGGCCGATCCGCGCCATGCTCACGACGCTGGACTCGCCGGGCACGAAGTCGACGGTGACCGCGTCCTGCCCGCCGGCCACCGACAGCTTCGCCGTCTCGCCGTTCTCCTCGACCAGCGCCCGCAGCTGCGGGCGGGCGAGCTCGCGCACGTCGAGGCGGGCGAGCGCCCGGTCGGCCAGCGCGACCAGGTGGAGCCCCAGCCGGTAGGGCCCGCCGGGTTCGCGCTCGACGAGCCCGCCGCGCTCCAGCGTCGCGAGCAGCCGCGACGCGCTGCTGGGGTTCACGCCGATCCGCCGCGCCAGGGCGTTGACGCCGGCCGGCGCTTCGGCGAGCGCGTCGAGCAGCGCCAGCGCGCGGGCGACGGAGCCGACCGGCCGCCCGGTGTCCTCGCTCATGGCGCGCAGGCTAACCGGCCGCACGGGACCGTGACGCGCGCCGCACTGGGCCTAGGACACGAGCTCGAGCGCCGGCCGGCCGGCCGCGTGGCTTGCGCCGACGTCGCGCAGGACGTCGATCATCGCGGCCGTCGCGGGCGAGCGGTAGCCCTTCAACGCGGTCGCGAAGATCTGGCGCACCGGGGTGTCGCGGCCCAGCGGGCGGACCACGATGTCATCGCGGATCGTGCGCAGTCCGAGCTCGGCGATCAGCGAGACCCCGACGCCGGCCGCCACGAAGCCCTGGACGGCTGCGTAGTCGTCGGTCTCGAACGCGATCCGCGGATCGAAGCCGAAGCGCATGCACGCCTGGCTGATCTCGCGGTTGCACTCGCTGTCCGGCGCGCCGCCGATCCATGGCTCGCCTGCGAGGTCGGCCAGCCTGATGCCGCGCTTGCGGGCGAGCGGATGGGTATCGGCGAGGACGAGGTACATCGGGTCCTCGAGCAGGTGATGGTGCGTGACGCCCTCGCCGTCGCGGTCCTCCTGCTTGCCGGCGCCGAACGTGATCGCGAGGTCGATCTCGCCGCTGCGCATGGCGGCGACCGCCTCCTGGGGCTCGTGCAGCGACATCGAGAGCTCGACCGCCGGATGCACCTGCGCGAACCGGGCGATCGCGACCGGCATGAGCGTGGCGGCCGCGGACTCGAACGAGCCCATCCGCAGCCGGCCGCCCCGGAGCCCGGCGATCGCCTCCAGCTCGGCCTCGGCCTCGGCGAGCTTGGCGAGGATGCCCTCCGCGTGGCGAACGACCGCCTCGCCCGCGTCGGTCAGCCGGACCCCGCGGGCGTTGCGCTCCACGAGCACCGCGCCGGCCTCGCGCTCGAGCGCGGCCACCTGCTGGGAGACGGCCGACTGGGTGAAGGAGAGCGCCTCGGCCGCAGCCGAGAACGAGCCCCGGAGGGCGACCTCGCGCAGGACGCGCATGCGGCGGACGTCAAGCATCAGTGCAACTTATATCAGCTCATCACAAAGGTCATTTGTGCTGATGGCTTGCGTAGCCGAGACTAGTCGTACCCATTCCCCCTCCGTCCCCAAGGAGAGCTCCCATGCCCAACCGCCCCAACCACGCTCCAACCGTCGTCATCCGAGCCGCGCGTGGCTCCGACGGCACCGCGCTCGAGAACCTGGCCCGCATGGACTCGCAGCGCCCGCCCACGGGCGACGTCCTCGTCGCCGAGCAGGACGGCGAGCTGGTGGCCGCCCTCGCCGGCGACCGCGTGATCGCCGACCCGTTCCGCGCGACCGCCGACGTCGTCGCGCTGCTGCGGCTGCACGCGGGTCGCACGCGGCACGTCTCCGGCGCCCGCTCGCGCGTGCGCATCCCGCGCCTGCGGGCGGCGTGAGCCGCCGCTTCCTTCCCAGCACCGCTCCCC
>JBPCNM010000026.1:0-7591 GCA_051001255.1 Solirubrobacteraceae bacterium | reverse complement strand
CCGCTGCGCCGCGCGCGCGAGCGAAGCGCAGCGCGCCGCGATCGCGGCGCGCGCTGAGGCGCTCGCCGCCGCCGCCGGGCCCGAGGCGCGCAACACGGAGTACGAGCGCTTCTGGGCGCTCGTCGTCGACGGGGCGGACAACCTCGCCTACCGGCTCGCGCTCAACACGCTCGTGGCCGGCCAGCACGTGCTGGTGCTCGACGCCGAGCGCGTCCGTGCCGAGCTCGACGACCCCGGCGCGATCCGCGCGCTGGCGCAGGCGATCGCGAACCACGAGCCGATCGGCGCGCGCGCCCTCGCCGCCGAGCTGCTGGAGCGCTCGGTCGGATGAGCGAGGTTCTGTACTACGCGGTTCCGTTCTTCGTGGCGCTGCTCGTGGTCGAGGCGCTCACCTACCGCCACCTCCAGAACGACGGGCTCGTGGGCTACGAGCTGCGCGACACACGCACGAGCCTGCTGATGGGCACCGGCAACGTCACCGTCAACGTCGTCTGGAAGCTCGCGGTCGTGACGATCTACGCCGCCCTGTACGAGCTGACGCCGCTGCGAATGGACCCGGGCGACTGGTGGGTCTGGGTGCTGCTGTTCGGAGCCGACGACCTGGCCTACTACTGGTTTCACCGGGTGAGCCACGAGAGCCGGGTGTTCTGGGCCAGCCACGTCGTCCACCACTCCTCCCAGCACTACAACCTCTCGACCGCGCTCCGCCAGACGTGGGTGCCGATCACCTACCTGCCGTTCTGGCTGCCGCTGGCGCTGCTCGGCTTCCCGCCCTGGACCATCCTGCTCGCCCAGAGCTGGAGCCTGATCTACCAGTTCGGCCTGCACACGGAGCGCATCGGGACGCTGCCGCGGCCGCTCGAGGCGGTGCTCAACACGCCGTCGCACCACCGCGTGCACCACGGCGCCAACGAGCAGTACCTCGACCGCAACTACGGCGGCATCCTCGTGATCTGGGACCGGCTGTTCCGGACCTTCGAGCCGGAGGGCGAGCGCGTCCGCTACGGGCTGACGACGAACCTCGAGACGTTCAACCCGGTCAAGGTCGCGTTCCACGAGTACGCCGCGCTGGGGCGCGACCTGCGCGCCGCCCGCTCCTGGCGCACGCGCTGGAACCTGCTCCTGCGTGGGCCCGGCTACGATCCGCCGCCTACTTCAGGAGGCGCGACAGGCGGCGGTCCTTGAGCACGCGGCCCTCGGTCTGGTCGCGCGGGCAGTAGCTCATCACGTAGTCCTCGTAGAACACCGCCTCGAGCACGGTGCCGCACTGCGGGCACGGCTCGCCTTGGTGGGCGTGGACGCGCGTGGGCTTGGGGAACTTCTCGGGCAGCGGGAGCGCGACCTGCTCCTCGTAGGCGTCGAGCACCCGGCCGAGCTCGGAGGCCATCGCGGCGCGCAGCGCCTCCGCTTCGTCGTCTGACAGGTCGTCGCCGCGCTTGAACGGGGAGAGCCGGGCGACGTTGAGGATCTCGTCGACCCAGGTCCGGCCGATGCCGGTGATCACCTGCTGGTCGCGCAGCAGCGAATGCAACGGCCGCGGCGCGTCGAGCAGCTCGCGCAGTGGCGGTGGGTCGGGCCACGCCTCCGGGCCCAGGCCGGCCAGCGACGGCTCGGCCTCCAGCTCCCCTGCGCGCAGCACCTTCACCCACGCGGCCTGCTTGGAGCCGAACTCGCGCATGCGCAGCTCGCGATCGCCGGGCAACCGGAGCAGCAGCCGCGACGTCCGGTCGCGCAGCGACGCGCGCTTGGGATGCAGCTGCAGCCGGCCCGCCGACATGAGGTGCAGGAGCACGACGAGGTCGTCGTCGAGGTCGAGCGCCAACAGCTTGCCGCGCCGCCGCACGCCGGTGAACGAGCGGCCCTCGAGCGCGGCGAGCGGCGGGTCGAACGTCTTGAGCGCGTTGATGCCCGGGGCGAGGGCGGACTCGATCGTCTCGCCCGGCAGCACCGCGTCGAGCCGCCGCGCGACGATCTCCATCTCGGGCAGCTCGGGCATCCGCTCCACTCTAGAGTCCCCGGGCACGATGGATGCGTGGGTGCAGCAGGAGTCGCAGGCGATCGCGCGCCGCGCCGAGCGCGAGCTGGAGGCGCTCGTCGCCGTCTCCTCGCCGTCGGGCGACGTCCACGGCGCCGAGGAGTGCGCCGCGATCTGCGCCGCGCTGCTGCCCGCCGAGGCTGCGGTCGAGCGGCCGCCGTGCTCCTCTCCCGGCCACGCGCCGGACCTGCTGGCGCGCCTGCCCGGGACCGGGGAGCGGCGGATCCTGCTGGTCGGCCACGTCGACACCGTCGTCGCCCACGCGCATCACAAGGCGCTCAGATCCGATCCCGCCCGATCCGAGCAGCTGCTCGGATCGGGCACCGTCGACATGAAGGGCGGCGTCGTGTTCGCGCTCGGGGCGCTGCGCGCGCTCGCCGCCCGCCGCGCCGACTTCGCCGAGGCGGCCCTGCTGCTCGTCAACGACGAGGAGTGGCGGACGGCGCCGTTCGGCCACGCCGAGCGCTTCACCGGCTGGCACGCCTGCCTGTGCTTCGAGGCCGGCGAGCTGACGCCCGACGGGCACGAGGGCGTGGTCGTCCGCCGCAAGGCGGCCGGCACGATCAAGGTGCGGGCGAAGGGTCGCGCCGCCCATTCGGGCTCGGCGCCCGATCGCGGGCGCAACGCGCTGCTGGCGCTGGCCGCCGCCGCCCAGGCGGTAGCGGCCTGCCACGCGCCCGACGGCCCGGCGCACCTGACCGCCGTTCCCACCGTCCTGCATGCGGGCGACGCGTTCAACGTCGTGCCTGGCCGCGGCGAGCTCACCTGCGACCTGCGCGCCGACGGCGACGACGCGATCGTCGGCGTGCTCGACGCGATCCCGCGCGAGATCGGCGGGGTCACGCTCGAGCCGGAACTGATGCGGCTGTGGCCGGGCATGCGGTGCGAGGCGGTGACGGCGCCGCTGCTCGAGCGCGCCGGCGCGGCGCTCGGGCGTCCGGTGGTCGGCGTGCGCCGCGGCGGAGCAAGCGACGCGAGCCATCTCGCGGCCGGCATCCCGCTCACCGTCGACGGCCTCGGCCCGCGCGGCGGCAGGGCGCACAACCCCGGCGAGTTCCTGCTCGCCGCGTCGCTCGCGAGCCGCGCGGAGGTCGCGCTGGCGGTGATCGACGCCGCGCTTGCGGCTTAGAAGCCGCTTCAGAAGGGCGGCGAACCCGATCCGGCGAAGCGGCGGACGTAGCGCCGCTGCCACGGCGTTTCGACGGCGTGGGCGTCGTAGCAATTGCGAACCCATGCCGTCGCAGCCTCGGCGGTCACCCCACCGAGCTGCGCGATGCACGCCAGCGCCGTGCCCGTGCGGCCCTTGCCACCACCGCAGGCGATCTCGACGCGCAGGCCCTCTACGGCAAGACGATGCGCTTCCTCGAACGCCGATCGCGCGTCCTGGGCCCCAAGCGGCAACCAGAAGTCCGGCCAGCGGAGCCATCGGCCGGGCCACGGCGTTTCAGCGGGGGCTCGGCCGAGAAGGTAGAGGCCCCACTCCGGGCACGGCGCCGGCGGAGCGGCCTGCCGGAGGCCGCGGCCGCGAAGACGCGCTCCGTCTGGCAATTCGACAACGCCTGGCCCGAGCTGCCACGACATCGATTCATGATCGAGGATCTCGGTTCATGAGGCCTCGCCCCGGGCCAGCCCGCGGACCGCGAGCGACTCGAGCTCGCGCGGGCGCAGCAGCGCCAGCAGCTCGGCGCGGGCGCCGCCGATGCGCACAGCGGCGACGCCGCCATTCTTGAAGTCGACGCGCGCGCCCGTCAGGTCGTGCACGATCTGCGCGAACGACGGATTGTGGCCGACGACGAGGACGCGCGCGCCGTCCTCGTGCTCGGCGAGCACCTCCTCCGCGTCCTCGCGGTCGAAGCCCTTGCCGACCGCATGGCGCTCGTCCGGCGTCACGTTGAGGGGCTTGCACGCCAGCGTGGCCGTGTCGCGCGCCCGTACGAGCGGGCTGGTGTAGCACGCGGCGAACTCGACCCCGAGCCGCGCGAGCGCCTCACCAGCGGCGACCGACTGGCGCTCGCCGCGCGCGGTCAGCTCGCGATCGTGGTCGGCCTTGGACTCGTGCGGGACGGCCTCGCCATGCCGGAGAAGCCAGAGCTGCTGGTGCGCCACGGCGGCAGCGTACCCGGCTGTGGACTTGTGAGCGGCCCCGTCAGGCCGAAGGCAGCGAGAAGCGCACCCGCGTGCCGTGCGGCGCGTCCTCCAACCAGATCCGGCCGCCGTGAGCCTCCACGATCGCGCGCGAGATTGCCAGCCCGAGCCCGGCCCCGTTGCTGGGCCGCGCGGCCTGCGCGCCGCCGCGGAAGAACGGCTCGAAGATCCGGTCGCGATCGGAGTCGGCGATGCCTGCGCCGGTGTCGGCGACCTCGATCTCCACGGCGTCGCCGGCCGACTGCGCACGGACGACGACCGAGCCGTCGGCCGGGGTGTGGCGGATCGCGTTCTGGATCAGGTTGAACAGCACGCGCTGGAGCTTCTCCGGGTCCCCCTGCGCCGGGCGCAGGCCGGGGGGCAGCTCGGCGCGCACCTGCACGTGGCGCGCGGCGGCCTGCGCCCGCATGGCCTCCACGGTCTCGCCGACCAGGTCCTCGAGCCGCACCTGCTCGAGGCTCCAAGCGATGTCGCCGGCCTCTAGGCGCGAGAGCTCGAACAGGTCGTCGATCAGCGACGACATCGCGTTGAGGTGCGTGCTCATCTGCTTGAGGTAGCTGCGGCGCGTCTCGCCGTCGACCACGTCGTCGGCGATCGCGTCGGTGAGCAGCCGCAGCGACGTGATCGGCGTGCGCAGGTCGTGCGAGACGGCGGCGATCAGGTCGCGCCGCATCCCCTCGGCGTCGTCCACGACAGCCCCGCCGACGAGCTGCACCGCCCGCACGGCGACGACGATCGCGAACGCGGCGATCGCGCCCACCACGAGCGCGTCGTGGGCGGAGACGAACATCAGCGCGACGCCGGCTCCGATCGCCACCACGAGCTGGCCGACGGCGATCGCGATTCCGAACGCGAGCTGGCGCCGCGGCGAGCCGAGCCGTCGGCGGCGCGCCCGCGCGACGTGGGCGAGGACGAGCGCCGGGGTGCCCAGCGCGACCAGCAGCACCAGCGTGAGCAGCCCGTCGCGCGGCCCGTAGACCGCCGTGACCGCGCCGGCGGCGAGCAGCGCGGCGGCGACGCCGAGCAGCGCTGAGCGCCGTGGGCTCACGGTTGGAACCGGTAGCCGACGCCCCACACCGTCTGCACGTGGCGCGGCTGGGCCGGGTCGGCCTCGATCTTGGCGCGCAGCCGCCGCACGTGCACGGTGACCGTCGACGTGTCGGAGTAGAACGCGTACTGCCACACGGCGTCCATCAGCTGCGTGCGCGTGAACGCCTGGCCGGGATGGCGGGCGAGGAACAGCAGCAGGTCGAACTCGCGCTGTGTCAGCGCGACCTCCGCGCCCCGCACGAACACGCGCCGGGCGGCCGGGTCGATCACGACGTCGCCGTGCTCGAGCGGCGCCGCCTTCTCCGGCGCGGGGTCCACGCGCCGCAGCACGGCGTCCACGCGCGCGACCAGCTCGGCGGGCGAGAACGGCTTGACGACGTAGTCGTCGGCGCCCAGCCGCAGCCCGATCACACGGTCGGACTCCTCCCCCTTGGCCGTCAGCAGGATCACCGCCATGCGCTCGCGCGGGCCGGTCTCGCCCAGCTCGCGCAGCCGGCGCATCACCTCCAGGCCGTCGATCCCGGGCAGCATGAGGTCGAGCACCACGAGGTCGGGTCGCCGCTCGCCGGCCAACTCGATCGCCTGCGGGCCGTCGCCGGCCACGCGCGTCTCGTAACCGGCGCGCTCGAGGGAGCGCGCGACGACCTCGGCGATCGTCGGCTCGTCGTCGACGACGAGCACGGAGCCACGGGCGGACATCCCCCGATGTCAGCGCAACCGGGCGGGGGTTACAAGGGCCGGCGCCCCGCGTTCAGGCTTCCGTCAGAAGGGCGAAGCCCGGTCAAGACCGCGAGGCGACGCCGGTGACGAGGCCCCCGGCCGACGCAGGTGATGTCCGGCATGCCAATCAGAACGCGGTCCGGATGACCCGCGGAGCTATTCAGTACGCGCGGATCGGCGGACCGGTCACCGTGCGGCCGTCCGGCCGCCGCCACTTGGCGCGGTAGCGCTGGCCTCTGCGATGGTCGGCCCGAAAGCCGTAGACCCCGCTGGTGGGGACCGCGGTGAGGCGGCGCCACCGCTTCCGCGTGCGCGTCCGGTGCTCGATCGTGACCTCGGTCGGCCCGGTCGTGGGGCGCACGCGGCCCCACAGCACGTCGCTGGAGCCGTAGCGCGTCACGGCCAGCGGCAGGATGAACCCGTCGTAGGCCCGCTTCTTCTCGCCCCTCGACGTCCTCAGGCCGGTCTCGAAGCCGGAGTAGCGCTCGGCCCGCGAGCCCCTACGCGGCTTGTCGTCGTACATCAGGTACTGCGAGAACGCCGCCACGCGCGGGTTGGCGTAGGCGATGCGCTCGGAGATCGCGAGGTACTCGGCCTGGCGGGTGAACGACACGCCGGCGATCCGGTCCGGCTTGCTCTGGATCCCGAACTCGGTCAGGTAGATGCTGCGGCCGCGGGCGATCGCCCGCGCGCGGCCGGCCTTGTCGAGCGCGCTCACCAGCCGGTCGAGCGAGCCGATGCTGACGGCGTCGGGATCGTCGGACACGAACGTCGGCCCGTTCCGGCGCGTGTAGGCGTGGTGCGCGTAGCCGTTGATCCGCAGCTTGGCGCAGCCGCGCGCCTTGCGGTAGCGCCTGTCCAGGCACATGGCGCCGCGCATGAAGCCGAGCGGGGAGACGACGTTCGCGTTGCCGATCGGCGCGGTCTCGCCGAACAGCACCGTGTCGCGCCGGCCGCCGGGAACGCCGTGGATCGCACGCTCGGCCGCCTGGTAGAGCCGGCGGTAGATGCGCGGGGAGGCGGGCGCGCCGCGCTTGTACTGCGGCCGCAGGAAGGACGGGTGGTTCGGCTCGTTCCACACCGACCACAGGTCGACGCGATCGCCGTAGCGGACCGCCGCGGCCCGTACCCAGCGGCCGTACTCCCTTGCGCTCGGCGTGTTCAGGTGGCCGCGCCCGGTCTTGGTCGCCCACTTGGGCACGGGGCCGGTGAGCGTGAGCTGGATCGACATGCCGCGGCGCCCGATCGAGTCGATCAGGCGATCGAGCCGGTCCCACGTGCCGGCGGGATAGGCGGCGTGGTCGCTGCGGTCGAAGCGCGGGCGGCGCTTGGAGTTGGTGCGCGCGGTGAAGTCCCGCCAGTAGATCAGCGCACGCACGCGCGTCACGCCGAAGGACTGGATCTCGTCGAGCGTCGGCTCGCGCGCCGTGTCGTCGATCAGCTCGAACGGCGCCTCGAAGGTCATGACCTGCGAGCTCGACGCGGGCACCGCGACAGGGGCGAGCAGCGCGGCGGCGAGCAGCGCGAGCAGCGCGAGAACGAGCTGTCGTGGCACGGAGGCTCCTCCAAGTCGATCGGATGGCGCCGGCGCGATGGGAGAGCGGCCGGCGGCTCAGTCGGTCAGTCCTACGAACCCGCCGG
>JBPCNM010000025.1:0-4193 GCA_051001255.1 Solirubrobacteraceae bacterium | reverse complement strand
GAGCGGCTGGGCAGCCCCGGCCCCCGCGGCTCCGCCGAGCGGCTGAGCACCCCCGGCCCCGCGGCTCCGCCGGGGGCGGCGGGTATCATCGCTCGCGATGGCCGGACGCAGCCCCGCGCGCCTCCTCGCGCCGCTCGCACTGGTGGTCTTCGCGCTGGCCCTGGTCGTCGTCGTCACCAGCACCACCAAGGACGACGGCGGCGCGACGGGTGCGGAGGGTACCGGGCAGCCGGCGCGGGCGACCGCCACGCCGACCGCCGAAGGCGGCAAGAAGCGCAAGCCGAAGAAGACCTACACGATCAAGTCGGGGGACACGCCCTCGGGCATCGCCGTGAAGGTCGACGTCCCGCTGGACCGGATCCTCGAGCTCAACCCCGACCTCGACCCGCAGACGCTCACGCCGGGCACGAAGATCAAGCTGCGGTGATGCGCGCCCGCGTCGCACGATCCGTCGCCGCGCTCGCGCTGGCGCTCGCCGTGACGGCGCCGGCCGCCCCGGCGCGCACCGCCGAGCGCCCGCCGGAGCTGAGCGCGCCGTCCGCGATCCTGATCGAGGCGAGCACGGGCGAGGTGGTGTTCGAGCGCGCGGCCGAGAAGCGCCGGGCGATCGCCTCCACCACCAAGCTGATGACCGCGCTGCTGACGACGGAGCGCGCGAGGCTCGCCGACGAGGCCATCGCGTCGGACTACGTCGCCTCGCCGATCGAGTCCAGGCTCGGCCTGCGGCCGGGCGAGCGGCTGTCGGTGGCCGACCTCCTGCGCGGGGTGATGCTGGAGTCCGCCAACGACGCCGCCGTCACGCTCGGCGAGCACGTCAGCGGCTCGACCCCCGCCTTCGTGCGCCTCATGAACCGGCGTGCGCGGGAGCTCGAGCTCGAGAACACCCACTACGAGAACCCGATCGGGCTCGACGCGCCGGGCAACTACTCCTCCGCGCACGACCTCGCGCGCCTCGCCGTCGAGCTGCGCCGGCACCGCTTCATCCGCAAGATGGCCGACCGCACGTCGGCGACCCTCACCACCGGCTACCGGCCGCGGACGATCCGCAACCGCAACACGCTGCTCAGCCAGGACAGCTACGTCAACGGCCTCAAGACCGGTCACACCGCGACCGCCGGCTACGTGCTCGTGGGCACGCGCAAGCGCCGCCGCGTCACGCTCGTCTCCGTCGTGCTCGGGACGCCCTCGCCGGCCGCCCGCGACCACGACGCGCTGGCGCTGCTCCGGTGGGGCGAGGACTCCTACGAGAGCATCGATCCCGTGACCCAGGACACGATCGTGGGCAACGCCGGGATCCGGTTTCGCCGCGGGGCGACCGTCCCGCTCGTGACCGAGGGCTCGGTCAGGCGAACCGTGCGCGCCGGCGCGCGGATCACCTACAACGACGTCGGCGTGCCCGACACGGTCACGGGTCCGGTCTCGCGCGCGCAGAAGCTCGGCTACCGCGAGGTGTTCGCCGACGGCGAACGCATCGCCGCCGTCCCGATCGTCGCGCGGTCGTTCGTGCCCGCGGCCGACCTCTCGCAGCGCACCAAGGACTGGTTCACGCGGCCGCTGGTGCTGCTGCTCGCCGTCGCGGTGCTGGGCGGTACGGTGCTGCTGGCGCGTCGCCTCCGGCGAGGGGCGCCGCGGCGCCGCACGCCCCGCCCCGAGCCGGAGGCCGCATGATCCTGCCCGTCACGCTCAACACGGCAATCGACAAGACGCTGGCAGTGCCGAACTTCCGCCTCTGCCGGCGCCACCGCACGGTGGAGCAGACGACGATGCCGGGCGGCAAGGGGGTCAACGTGGCCCGCGTGCTCAAGACGCTCGGCGCCCCCGTGATCGCGACCGGGCTGGCCGGCGGCGCAACCGGGACCCGGCTGGTCGACCAGCTCACGCAGTTATCGGTCCTGTCGGACTTCGTGCGCATCCGCGAGGAGTCGCGCACCAACACCGCGGGGATCGATCCCACCACCGGCGAGCAGACCGAGATCAACGAGCGCGGCCCGTCGGTCTCCGAGCAGGAGATCGACCTGTTCGTCGACAAGCTGCTCTACCTGGCCAAGGGCGCCTCGATGTGCGTGTTCGCCGGCTCGCTCCCGCGCAACGTCGACGTCGACGTCTACGCCGGCCTGATCCGGGAGCTCAAGCGGCTCGGCGTCGCCACCGTCGTCGACACCGACGGCGACCCGCTGCGCCGCGCGGTGCGGGCCGAGCCCGACGCGATCTCACCGAACGTGCTCGAGGCCGAGGAGCTGGTCGGCCACGAGTTCAACGAGGAGGAGGACCACTGCATCGCCGTGCGCGAGATGGTCGAGCTGGGCGCGCGCGAGGCGATCATGACCGCGCCCGACGGCTGCTACGCGCAGACGCTGCCCTCCGAGCCGGCCGGGCCGCCGAACCTCTACCGCGTCCGCGTGCGCCCCGGGGCGATCGAGCCCCGCGCCACCGTCGGCTCGGGCGACGCCTTCCTCGCCGGGTTCGTGGCCGCCCGCTACAACGGCCTGCGCACCGAGGACTGCCTGGTGCACGGGGTCGCCTGCGGCGCCCAGTCCACGCAGCACCTCGGCGCGGGCCTGATCGACCCCGGCCAGGTCGGGCGCCTGACCGCGGAGATCGAGGTCGAGCGCCCGGCGCGGCCGGCCGAGGTCACATGAGCGAAGTGTTCACGCTCGCCGTCCGGGCGTGCCGGCTTCGTGGGCACGCCCAAATCCCGCTGGTAGCGTGGTGGAGCCTTCGAACGTCCGCCACGAGACCTAGGATCTGAGCCATGGAAGTTGAGATCGGCCGAGGCAAGAAGGCGCGCCGCGCCTACGGATTCGATGATGTCGCCATCGTGCCCTCGCGGCGCACCCGCGACCCCGACGACGTGGACATCTCCTGGACGCTCGGGCCCTACCGGTTCGAGCTGCCGCTGATGGCCTCGGCCATGGACGGCGTGGTGTCGCCCGAGACGGCCGGGATCACCGGCAGGCTCGGCGGCCTCGCGGTCCTGAACCTCGAGGGCATCTGGACGCGCTACGACGACGCCGACGCGGTGCTCGAGCGCATCGCCGGCCTCGATCGCGAGGAGGCCACGCGGGAGATGCAGGACATCTACCGGGAGCCCGTGAAGGAAGAGCTGATCGCGCAGCGCATCCAGGAGATCAAGGCGCACGGCGTCGTGGCGGCCGCCTCGCTCACCCCGCAGAAGGTGGAGCGCTACTACGAGCTGGTGCTCGACGCGGGGCTGGACATCCTGGTCATCCAGGGCACGGTCATCTCGGCCGAGCACGTCTCCACCCAGGGGCACGTGCTCAACCTCAAGGAGTTCGTGGCCGAGCTGCCGATCCCCGTCGTCCTCGGCGGCTGTGCCAGCTATCACACCGGCCTGCACCTCATGCGCACCGGCGCGGCCGCCGTGCTGGTCGGCGTCGGCCCCGGCGCGGCGTGCACGACGCGCGGCGTGCTCGGCATCGGCGTGCCGCAGGCGACGGCGATCGCCGACGTCGCGGCGGCCCGCTCCCAGCACATGCTGGAGACCGGCGACTACTGCAAGGTGATCGCCGACGGCGGCATGCGCAACGGCGGCGACGTGGCCAAGGCGATCGCGTGCGGCGCTGACGCCGTGATGGTCGGCTCGCCGCTGGCGCGCGCCTACGAGGCGCCCGGCCACGGCTTCCACTGGGGCATGGCGACGTTCCATCCGTCGCTCCCGCGCGGCGCGCGGGTGCGCACGACGCAGAACGGAACGCTGCAGGAGATCATCACCGGACCGGCGCGCGAGAACACCGGCACGTCCAACATGATGGGCGCGCTGCGCACGTCGATGGCGACCTGCGGCTACCGCGACATCGCCGAGTTCAACCGGGCTGAGCTGATGATCGCGCCTTCGTTGCGGAGCGAGGGCAAGCAGCTCCAGCGCGACCAGGCGGTCGGCAGGGGCGCGCGCGGCGGGGCGATGGCGCTGGCGGCGACGGAGTAGCGGTGGAGGTCCGCGGCACGGCGATCGCCGACCAGCCGGTCGAGGATCTCGCGCGCGAGCGCGAAGTCGCCGCGGACGAGGTGGTCGTGCTCGACTACGGCGGCCAGTACTCCCAGCTGATCGCACGGCGCGTGCGCGAGCTCGGGGTGTTCTCCGAGCTGCTGCCACACCACGTCGGGGCCGAGGAGGTGCGCAAGCGCCGCCCGAAGGGGCTGATCCTCTCGGGCGTGCCGGCTTCCGTGTACGC
>JBPCNM010000024.1:0-11665 GCA_051001255.1 Solirubrobacteraceae bacterium | reverse complement strand
CCGACGGCAGCGGCTTTCGCTACTCCGAGAGCGGCTACACGCGTCAGACCATCGGCGGCTGCGGCGTCTGGAACCGCGACGCCGACTGGGCCAACGCGACGATGGTGGCGACGCTCAACGGCGTCGTGCGCGACGCGGCCGCGGCGCACGGGCTCGCGGTGCTCGACGCGCAGCGCGCGCTCGGGGGCCACCGGCTGTGCGAGACGACGGTCGGCCTGCTCGAGGAGACCGGCATCGCGACCTGGCAGTCGCCGGGCGCTGCTGACCGCTCGGAGTGGGTCAGCCAGATCCGCACGGTGACCACGCTCGTCCCGCCCTACCAGCTCCAGGAGGACCTGCACCCGAGTTACTGGGGCCAGCTGGCGCTGCGCAACTGCCTGCGCCAGGTGTACGCACAGAACCGCATCGGGAGCTGCCGCGGCGAGGGCGGCAGGGACGGCGGGGAGCCCAACATGGGTCTCTACTGACGCGGCGCCGAAGCGGTGGGGGATGCAGGCGAGCCCCGCCTCGCGGCGTCAGCCCGTCGCCGCCACGTCGACCAGTCCACGCGCTGCCCCGGCCAGGCGGGTGTCCGTGGTGAGCAGCGCGGCGCCGAGCAACTCGGCGAGGGCGACGTAGCAGGCGTCGTAGGCCGAGCAGCGGTCGCGGAGTTCCCAGGCCCGGCGACGTACCGCGGCGTGGCGATGGCGAACGAGGGCGAGCTCGCCCAGCTCATCGACGGCCCGTCCGCCCGTTTCCACGGCGAGCCACCCCCGGAGCGTCCACCGACGGATCACCGCGACCACCTCCGGGTCGATCAGCTCGGGCGCGTGGGCCTCGCCGACCGTGCCCAGCACCCGCGCGACGGCGGCGGCGCGCTCCGTGGCGAGAAGCAGGTCGACAGCCGCAGAGGCGTCGATGACGATCACCGCGAGTCAGTTGCCGAGCCGCTCGTGCGCGAGCGCGTCGGCGGGCGACTCGGGCACCTCGGGCACGGGGCGACTCGCCAGGCGGTCGAGCATCTCGGCCATGGTCGGCCGCCGAGCGATCTCGACGATCTCGGCGCGGACCAGCTCCGACAACGAGCGCCGCTCCTCGGCGGCGCGAACCGTGAGGCGCTGATGGACATCGTCGGGGACGTCGCGAACCTGGATGGTCTTGGCCACGAACACAGGATACACACCCAGAGTGGGTGCGCTAACCCGACCGGCGGCTCCTCGCCGCGGGAGCCATGCCTACGCTAGGTCAACTCGCGCTCGAAGACCGTCTCCAGGGAGTAGCCCTCGTTCTCCTCGGGGACGTTCTTCTGCAGCCACAGGCGGGCGCGGCGCCCCTCGGTCTCCAGGAAGCAGACCTGGTTGTCGAAGAACGGCTCGTCGTGCGTGAAGCGCCAGCGCACCGGTGGGTCGCCGACCCCCGCCGCGCGCGCCAGCAGCTTGCCGACCAGCGTCCCGCCGCGGCCGCACGCGAAGCGGATCATGGCGCGCTCGTGGTCGTCGAGCGGGTTGCGGAACGGCGAGCACGTCGCCTGGTAGACGGCGGAGCGCATCCCCGTGCCGCGCGGGAACCCGACCTCGGCGAGGTAGGCGTGGTGCACGTCGCCCGAGAGCGCGACGATGGATGCGGGCGGCGCGCCCTTCGCACCCGTGCCGACGTCGCGGACCAGCTCCATCACGCGGTCCAGCGAGGAGCCGAACGCGGCCCAGTGCTCGAGGTCGAGCGCCTGGCGCACCTTCTCCCCCGCGCGGCTCGCCGGCTTGCCCCACGCGCCGTTGCAGACGGCCTCGTTCCAGGATTCCAGGTAGTGCAGTCCCTGCGTGAGCAGGAGCGGCAGCGACGTCCCGATCAGCAGGTGGTCGAAGTCGCCCGCCGCGTGCTCCTCGAGCCACTCCCACTCGTGCGGGTCGAGCATCGAGCGCTCCTCGGGCGGATCGAGTACGCGCCCGGCGCGCGAGTCGACCATCAGCAACCGCGTGCGGCCGAAGTCGCGGCAGTAGCTCCAGCGCGTGCCGGCGGTCTCGCGGTCGGCGCGGAACGCGAACTCGCGCAGGACCGGGCCGCCGTCGTCGGCGGTGCGCAGCCGCGCGTAGAGCTCGTCGTCGGCGAGGTGCCGCGGCGAGAGGTTGCCCATGTGCTGGTAGAGCCAGTAGGTCGCAAAGCCGGCGACGATGCGCTCGTCCCACCAGCCCTTCGCCCGGATGTCCTCGACCCACGTGCGCGACGTGTTCCAGTCGTCGTGCACGTCGTGGTCGTCGAAGATCATCGCCGAGGGGACGGTGGAGAGCAGCCAGCGGATGTGCGGCTCCGACCACGCCTCGCGGTACAGGCGCGTGTACTCCTCGAAGTTGGCCACGGTCTCGCCCGGAGGCACCTCGACGTCGCGCATGGCGCGGATGTACTCGCGCACCTCGGGCGAGACCTCGTCGGCGTAGACTTGGTCGCCGAGCAGCACCAGCGCGTGCGGCCACTCGGTGGAGTCCTGCCTGCACATGTGGTCGGCGAGCACGCGCAGGGAGTCGACCTCGCGGCCGTCGGGGTGCGCGTCCTTGCTCAGCGAGTGCGGCGGGGAGTGCGGCGCACACACGCGGCAGGAGCCCCAGGCGATGCGGAACGGCTCGCGCGCGCCGTGGGTGCGCACGACGCTCGGCGGATAGGGGGAGTCCGGCTCGGGCCACACCCGCTCGCCGTCGAGGCGCACCTCGTAGGGCGTCGTGGAGGCCGGCTCGAGCTCCCGGCAGTGCACGAGCGCGTAGTGGTGGCCCTCGACGCAGAACGTGGGCTCGCGCCAGCCGAGCACCTCGACCTCGCACGGCCCGTCGGCCTCGACCCAGATCGTCGCCTCCTCCTCCCCCGCGTAGCGGAGGAGCGGGCCAAGGACCAGCCGTGCCATCAGCCGGCCAGGGTGCGCAGCGCGCGGACGGCCAGCATCAGCGCCGGCAGATCGCCGGTGCCCTCGACGGTCAGCGAGGCCATGACCGCGGTGAGCCGGCGGATCAGCGCGGCCCGTGCGTCGAGGTAGGCGTCGACGGCCGCCTCCGCCCCCTGCCCGGGAGCGGCGTCCACCAGGGCGCAGCGGGCCAGCCCGGTCAGCGCGTCCAGGCAATCCTCGCGCACCGCCTGCACGGCCCAGCGCCGCGTGCGGGTGGGCTGGGGCAGGTCGTCGAGCGCGCCCAGCAGCCAGACGACGTCCAGCCGCGCGGCGAGCGCGTGGAACGCGCGGGTCACCGCCTCCATCGTTTGCCCGGTGTGCTCGGCGACCGCGATGATGTCGGGCGCCTGAATCAGCTCCGGCGTGAGCGCGTGCGTCCAGGCGACCTCCTCGGGCACGCCTTGGCCGACCAGCCGATCGGCCAGCTCGCGCCGGTGCGCGCGCCACTCCTCCTCGCCGATCTCGGGCAGCACCGCGATCAGGCGCGCGAACGGCGCCTCGGCGGCCGCGATCTGGTCGTCGAGCCGGGTGTCGCCGCCGTGCGCCAGATACCAGCGGGCCGTCGCCTCCACCAGGCGGTCGACGCCCACCATCAGCTCGGTCACGACCTCCCGGTCGGTGCCATGCGGAAGGCACTCGACGGCGTCCCAGCGCGCGCGGGCGCCGGTCACGTCTCGGGCGATGCGGTAGGCCCGCACGACGTCGGCGGGATCCGCGCCGCGCTCGGCCTCCAGCTGGGAGACGAACGTCGGGCCGAGCGAGTTGACCACGAGGTTGGCGTTCACGGTCGCGATCAACTCGCGCCGCAGCGGATGGTCGGCGAGCAGGTGGCCGAAGCGCTCGACGACGCGATCCGGGAAGTAGTCGCGCAGGTCACGCTCCAGCCACGGGTCCTCGCAGAAGTCCGACGCGAGCAGGTCGCGCGCGAGCGCGCGCTTGGCGTAGGCGAGCAGCAGCGCCAGCTCCGGGCGCTCCAGCCCGCGGCCCGCGCGCCGGCGCTCGCCGATCTCCTCCGAGGCCGGAAGTGCCTCTGCGGCGCGGGTGAGCAGGCCGCCGGACTCCAGCGCGACCATCAGGTCCTCGTAGGCGTACATCCGGCCCTTGGAGACGACGACCTCCTCGGCCAGGATCTGGGCCTGCAGGAACGAGTCGTAGAGGACGTGCTCGACGACGTCGTCGGTGACGTCGCGCAGCAGCGCGTCGCGGGCGGGCCGGTCCAGCTCGCCGCGCAGCTCGGCGAGTCCCAGCAGGATCTTGAGGTTGACCTCGTGATCGGAGCAGTCCACGCCGGCCGAGTTGTCGATGAAGTCGGCGTTGATCAGCCCGCCGTTGCGGGCGTACTCGACGCGGCCGCGGCGGGTGACGCCGAGGTTGCCGCCCTCCCCCACCACGCGACAGCGCAGGTCGCGCGCGTCCACGCGGATCGCGTCCGAGGCGCGATCCATGGCGTCGGCGTCGGTCTCCTCAGACGCCTTGACCACCGTCCCGATGCCGCCGTTCCAGAGCAGGTCGACCGGCGCGCGCAGGATCGCCCGGATCACGTCGGTCGGCGCCATCCGCTCCTCCGTCACCCCAAGCGCCTCGCGCACCTGCGGCGAGAGCGGGATCGACTTGGCGCTGCGCGGCCAGACGCCGCCGCCCTCGGAGATCTTCACGCGCTCGTAGTCGTCCCACGAGCAGCCGGCCAGCTCGTAGAGCCGCTTGCGCTCGGCGAACCCGGTATCCGGGTCGGGGTTCGGGTCCAGGAAGACGTGGCGGTGGTCGTAGGCGCCGACGAGCCGGATGCGGTCCGACAGCAGCATCCCGTTGCCGAACACGTCACCCGACATGTCGCCGATCCCGACGACCGTGAACGGCTCGGCCGCGACGTCGACGCCCAGCTCGGAGAAGTGGCGCTTGACCGACTCCCACGCGCCCCGGGCGGTGATGCCGAGCGCCTTGTGGTCATAGCCGGAGGAGCCGCCGGAGGCGAACGCGTCGCCGAGCCAGAAGCCGCGCTCCTCGCTGACGCCGTTGGCGATGTCCGAGAACGTCGCCGTGCCCTTGTCGGCCGCGACGACGAGGTAGGTGTCGTCGTCGTCGAGCACCCGCACGCGCTCGGGGTGGACGACCTTGCCCTCGACGAGGTTGTCGGTCAGCTCGAGCAGCCCGCCGACGTAGCGTACGTACTGGCGCTCGACCTCTGCCGCGATGGCGGCGCGATCGGCCGGCGGGCGCTTGAGGTAGAAGCCGCCCTTGGCGCCCGCGGGGACGATCACCGCGTTCTTGGTCATCTGCGCGCGCATCAGGCCGTAGACCTCGGTGCGGTAGTCCATCCGGTCCGACCAGCGGATGCCGCCGCGCGCGACCTTGTCGCCGCGCAGGTGGATGCCCTCCATCGCCGGCGAGTAGACGTAGATCTCGAACATGGGCGCGGGCTGCGGGATCGCCGGCACGGCGGCCGAGCGCAGCTTGAACGCGGTGACCTCGCGGTCCGGGTCGAACGCGTTGGTGCGCAGCGTCGCGTCGATCAGGCCGAACTGGTTGCGCAGGATGCGGTCGTGGTCGAGCGAGGTGACCGCGTCGAGGTCGCTCCGAATCTCCTCGGCCAGCGCCGCCTCGGCCGCCTCGTCACGCGCCTGGCCCGGATCGAAGCGCAGCTCGAAGTAGCGCATCAGCTTCGCGGTCAGCTCCGGATTGGCCGCCAGCACGTCGTTCTGGTAGCCCTGGGTGAAGCGCGAGCCGATGCGCTGGCGGTACATGCGGTAGGCGCGCAGGATGTTGACCTGGCGCCAGTCCAGGCCGGCGACCAGCACGAGCCGGTTGAGCGAGTCCGACTCCGCGTCGCCGCGCCGCACGGCCGCGATGCAGTCGGCCACCCGCTCGCCCACGTCGGTGAGGTCGAGCGGGCGGTCGCCGGGGCCGAGCACGCCGAAGTCCTGGACCCACGTCTCGCCGTCGCCGCCGAGCAACCGGGTCGGCACCTCCTCGACCACGCGCAGCCCGAGGTCCTCGAGCGTCGGCATCGCATCGCCCAGCTCGACCTTGCCGGCCGGCTTGTAGAACGCGACCCGGGTGCGGGCCGGCGGGCCGGGCTCGTTCTGCAGGCCGACCACGAACGGCAGGCCCTCGCGCTCGAGCCGGTCGAAGTTGGCGACGTCGCCGACGACGAGCTTGGAGTTCACCGAGGCGCGGTAGTACTCCGGGAAGCGGGGGCCCCACTTCGCGGCCAGCTCACGCCCGCGGCTCGGGCCGAAGCGGTCGACCAGGCGCTCGCGCAGCCCGTCGTCCCACGTGCGGGTGAGCGAGACCAGCTCCTGCTCGAGCTCGCGCAGCGAGACGTCGGGGACGCCGTCGGGCACGTGGACGGTGGCGTGGACGCGCACGCGCTCCCCTTCGCCGAGCACGATGTGGGTGGCGACCGCGTCGGTGGCGAAGCGCTCGCGCAGCAGCGCGGTGAAGGACTCCAGCAGCTCAGGGTCGTAGCGCGACGCGGGCAGCGCGGCGATCAGCGACGCGGCGCGGCCGTCGGCGGAGCGGCGGCCGAGCAGCTTCACCCGGTCGCCCTCGAGCGACAGCAGCGCCCCCACGGCGCGTCGCAGGTCGTTCGTGTGCGCCGAGAACAGCTCGTCCTTCGGGAACGAGTCGAACAGCGAGACGGCGGCCTTGTAGTCATGCGAGCCCTCGATCAGGTCCTCGTGGCGCAGGATCTGGCGCAGCTTGCGGTTGAGCAGGGGCGTCTGGGAGGCCGGCTCGGCGTAGGCCTTGGTCGTGAACAGGCCGAGCATGCGGGCCTCGCCGGTCACGCGGCCGTCGGCGGAGACCTTGCGCACGCCGACGTAGTCCATTCGCGCCCGCCGGTGCACGGTCGAGAGCCGGTTGGTCTTGGAGACGATCAGCAGGTCGCCCTCGAGCGCGCGCTCGCGCATGTCCGCCGGCAGGTCGGCCAGCGGCCGGGGACGGGCGAACTGGGACGACGCCTCGTCGGCCAGGATGCCGAGGCCGGTGCCGGGGACGACGCCGATCGTGTCCTCGGTGATCCGGTACTCGCGATAGCCGAGGAAGATGAAGTGGTCGGCCAGCAGCCACTCGAGGAACGCGACGGTCTCGTCGACCTCGTCGTCGGGATAGCGGGCGGCACCGGCGCCGGCCAGCTGCACCATGCGGCGGCCGCGGTCGGCCATCGCGGGGAAGTCCAGCACCGCGCGGCGCACGTCGCCGAGCACCGAGCGCACCCGGTCGGCCAGCGCTTCGAGCGCCTCGCCCTCCAGCCGGCGGTCGAGGTCGAAGTGCATCATCGACTCGCGCGTGCTCGCCTCGCGCGGATGCACGATGGCGACGATGTGACCGGCCTCGTCGCGCTCGATGCCGACCACCGGGTGCAGCGCGCGCCGGACCACGAGCCCTTCGCCGGTGATCGCCTCGCGGACCGAGTCCACCAGGAACGGCAGGTCCTCCGAGGCGGTCTCCAGCACCGAGCCGGCTCGCTCGTAGCCCTGCTCCGCCGCGGTCGGGTTCAAGGCGCGCACCACGATCGGCCGGTCGCCCCGGCCGGCCGCGAAGTCGAACGCGCCCGTGACCTCCGCGTAGATCTCCTCCGCCGAGGCCTCCTCGGCCGCGTCGGCCGAGAGGCGGCGCAGGTAGGCGATGGCGAACTCGCGCAGCGCCGCGGCGTCCTTCGGCCGGCGCGCGGCGATCAGCTCCATCAGCCCGTCGCGGACGGGCGCGATCGCGTGCTCCCTCGTCTCGGTTGAGATTCCCACCCCGCGCCCATCATGCCACCGTCCGGGCGATCGGGTCGGCGCGTGACCCCGGTGGCGGTGCTGGGAGGCGGGGTCGGCGGGCTGAGCGCGACGCGTAACGTAAGCGGCGCGATGCTCGAGAGCCGCGACTCATCGGCGTTCCGGACGCTCTCCGACGTGGTGCTTGCGATCGCCGCCGAGCGCGAAGTCGAGCCGGTGCTGCAGCGGCTCGTGCACGCGGCGCGCGAGCTCGGCGGCGCCCGCTACGCGGCGCTCGGCGTGCCCGACGGCGAGGGCGCATTCGCGCGCTTCATCACGTCCGGCATGAGCGACGAGCTGATCGCCGCGATGGGGCCGCTGCCGCGCACGCACGGGTTGCTCGGCGCGATGCTCGAGTCCTCCCGGCCCCATCGCACGCCCGACGTCCACGCGCACCCGCGATTCCGCGGCTGGTGGCCGCGGGCGCACCCCGACATGCGCTCGTTCCTGGGCGTCCCGATCGTGTCGCGGGGCGGGATCATCGGCGCCCTGTACCTGACCGACAAGGAGGGCGCCGAGGCGTTCTCCGACGCCGACGAGCGCCTGATCGTGCTGCTCGCCGCGCACGCCGCGATCGCGATCCAGAACGCCCGGCTGCACGAGCGCAGCCGCGAGCTGAGCATCGTCGAGGAGCGCAACCGGCTCGCGCGCGAGCTGCACGACTCGGTCACGCAGCAGCTGTTCGGCGTCGTGCTCGCGGCCGAGTCGGCGGGCGAGCTGCTCGCTCGCGGGGACGCCGGCGCCGTCGACCAGGTGGCGCGGGTGCAGGGGCTCGCGCGCGCTGCGATGGACGAGCTGCGCGCGGTCGTATTCGAGCTGCGTCCCGCTTCGCTGGAGGCGGAAGGGCTCGGGCAGGCGCTGCGCAAGCACGTCGACGTGCTGCGGCGCGTGTCTGGCCGTGCGATCGAGCTGCGGGTCGCGTCGCCGCCGCCGTTGGGCGCCGCGGCGTCGGGACAGGTGTTCCGGATCGCCCAGGAGGCGCTGCAGAACGCGCTGCGCCACGCGAACGCCGAGCGGATCGAGGTGTGCCTCCAGGACGGCGGCGGCCGGCTGGTGCTGAGCGTGGCCGACGACGGCCGCGGCTTCGACGCGGGCGCCGCGGCCGTGCGCGGCCGCCGGCTCGGCCTGACGTCGATGGAGGAGCGCGCGACCGAGCTCGGCGGGCGCCTGGCGATCGACGCCCACCCGGGCGAGGGGACCACTGTGCGGTTGGAGGTGCCGGTGTGATCCGGGAGCACCGCACGAGCGTCCCGCCCGGTCCGGCGCAGGTGCCTGCGTGATCCGCGTCGTGATCGCCGACGACCACGCCGTCGTGCGCCAGGGGCTGCGGACCTACCTCGCGCTGCAAGACGACATCGACGTGGTGGCCGAGGCCGCCGACGGCGCGGAGGCGGTCGACGAGGTCACGCGGCACGCGCCCGACGTCGTCCTGCTGGACCTCGCGATGCCGCGGCTCGACGGCGTCGGCGCCCTGCGCGAGCTGCGCGAGCGGGCGCCCGAGGCGCGCGTGATCGTGCTGACCAGCTTCGGCGAGGACGACCGCCTGTTCGCGGCGCTGCGGGCGGGTGCGGCCGGGTTCCTGCTCAAGGACTCAGAGCCGGCCGACATCGTCCGCGCGATCCGCAGCGCTCACGCCGGCCAGGCGCCGCTCTCGCCGGCGACCGCCACGCGCGTCGTCGAGGAGCTGACCCGCGGCGGCCACGCCCGCGCGACCGACCTCCTCACCCGGCGCGAGCTCGACGTCCTGCGCCTGATCGCGCGCGGGCGCTCGAACAAGCGGATCGCGCTCGAGCTGGGCGTGGCGGAGAAGACGGTCAAGACCCACGTCGGCCACGTACTGGCCAAGCTCGGCCTGTCCGACCGCACGCAGGCGGCGCTCTACGCCGTCCGCGAGGGACTGACGGAAACCTAAGTGGTCGTTCTCGGGGGCGGCTGGGCCGCGGGCGCGAGGACTACGAGTCGCTGCCGCCGATGAAGCGCTGGCTGGCCGATGAGACCAACCGCGAGGGCCGCGCGGGCGGACCGGCCGAGGTGATCGAGGGCGCCGACCTGTTCGTCGGCCTCTCCGGCGCCCGGGTGATGCCGGCCGGAGCCCTCAACGGCATGGCGAAGGACGCGATGGTGTTCGCGATGGCCAACCCGACACCCGAGGTGACGCCGGAGGAGGCCGCGCCGTACGCGCGCGTGATCGCCACGGGCAAGCTCGGACTTCCGAACCAGATCAACAACGTGCTGTGCTTCCCCGGCATTCTGCCTCGCGCTGCGCGATCGTCACCGCCTTCGGCTCGCGCGGCGCGCTCGACGTGCGCGCCCGCGAGATCACCGAGGCGATGAAGATGGCGGCCGCCCACGGGATCGCCGCGATCGTCTCCGACGACGAGCTGCGCGAGGACCACGTCATCCCCGTCCGCCTTCAACCGCGCGGTCGCGCCGGGGTGGCCGAAGCCGTCGCCGGCGAGGCGCGGGCCAGCGGCTGCGCGCAGGCCGACGGCTGCGAGTTCGGCTACGCGGACGGCGACACGACGGAGCTCCGCGCGATCTCCTCCTGACGCTCGCCCGTAGCCTACGCGACATGCGGGTGACCATCACGGGAGCGACGGGCCGGATCGGGACCAAGCTGGTCGGCGCGCTGCGCGAGCGCGGTGACGACGTGACCGTGCTCTCGCGCAGTCCCGAGCGTGCGCGCGCGGCGCTCGACGTCGAGGCGATGGCCTGGCAGCCCGAGTCCGAGCCGGCGCCCGCCGCGGCGCTCGCCGGGCGTCACGGCGTGATCCACCTGGCCGGCGAGGACGTCGCGCAGCGCTGGGACGCCGAGACCAAGCAGCGGCTGCTGGCGTCGCGCGAGCAGGGGACGCGCAACCTCGTCGCCGGCCTGCGCGCCGCCGAGCCGCGGCCGGGCGCGCTGATCTCCTCCTCGGCGGTCGGTTGGTACGGGCCGCGCGGCGACGAGCCGGTGACCGAGGACGCGCCGGCCGGCGACGACTTCCTGGCGCGCGTGTGCGGGGCGTGGGAGCGCGAGGCCGCCGCGGCCGAGGAGCTCGGCATGCGCGTGGTGCGGGTCAGGACCGGCGTGGTGCTCGACAAGCACGGCGGCGCGCTGGCCAGGATGCTGCCGTTCTTCAAGCTCGGAGTCGGCGGGCCGGTGGCGGGCGGGCGCCAGTACATGCCGTGGATCCAAGCCGACGACCTAGTCGGCCTCTACCTCACCGCGCTCGACGGCGCGGGCTGGAGCGGCGCGGTCAACGCGACCGCCCCGGAACCGGTGACCAACAAGGAGTTCTCCAGGGCGCTCGGCCGCGCCTTGCGCCGGCCGGCGTTCGCGCCGGTGCCGGGCTTCGCGGTACGCGTGCTCTACGGCGAGATGGCCGACATCGTCGTCCACGGGCAGCGCGCGGTGCCGGAGCGCACGCAGGCGCTCGGCTACCGCTTCCGGCACCCCGATTTGAGTGAGGCGCTGCGCAGCGCGCTGTCCGGCTGAGCGAGAAGTGCAACACGGCGACCTCTGCGACCGCTAGCGTTGGAGCATGAGCCATTTCGACATCCGCGCATCGCGGCCCGAGCAGGACAGCCAGCCCGTATCCCCGATCCAGGACGAGCACGTCCCCGCGCGCCGGCTGCTCGCTCATGATCTCGAGCACCTGTTGTGGGATGACGACGGCGACGAGGCTTGCCCGCCGCCGGACTGAGGGCTCGGGCGGCGGGTAGCCGGGTGGCGGCTCGGCAGCGCGGCCGGGGCGCAGGTCGACGGCTCGGGCGGCGACGCCGCCAGCGCTCGGGCGATGCCGCCCTCACGTCGCGCGCGCCGACTCCACGGCGTTCGCGGCGCGGGTGACGGGGCAGCGCCCGTCGTCGTGACCGCAGGCGTGCGCGTCGCACAGCCGGCAGATGCCGCGGGCGGCGCGGCGGCTGGTCGTGGCGTCGGCCAGCACGCGCTCGGCCAGCCTGGCCAACGCGCGGCGTTCGCCGCGCCCGAGCGCGTCGAGGGACGCCTCGAGCG
>JBPCNM010000023.1:0-9406 GCA_051001255.1 Solirubrobacteraceae bacterium | reverse complement strand
ACCTCGAGGGCCACCCGCTGCTGCTGTCTGGCGCTCGCGCGTTCGTGCTCTTCGAGCGCCCTCGCGGACACCGCCAACGCGAGCCGCTCGACAGCTATCTGATCGGCGATGCTCCAGTCCCGGCCGTACTCGTGATGCGCCCACACGACACCGGAGCGGCCGGCCGCCTGCTCCACGCTCGCCGCCAGGACCGCACGCCCGGTGATCTCGGCGGCGTGCGCGCTGAGCGCCCCGACGTCGACGCGCTCGGCGACGAGCCGGTCGAACCTGTCGATGATCCGGAGCGACATCTCGGTCTCGGCGTCCACGATCGAGGCTCGCTGCATCAAGCGCCGCATGGCGATGGAGTGTCGGGCTTGTGCGAGCGGTGGTCGAGCGGGAGCGCCGGGCGCTCAGCGCGTGTGCTGCAGCACGACGCGGTCGCGACCGGCGGCCTTGGCGGCATACAGCGCCCGGTCGGCGCGCGCGATCAGCGACTCGACGGTGTCGGACGGCGCCCACACGGCAGCGCCGACGCTCGCCGTGAGGGCGACGGCGCCGCCGGCGCCGTCAGGGACCTCGAGATCACGAATCCGGTGGGAGACGCGCCCGGCCAACGCCGCGAGCGTGACCTCGTCCGCGCCGGCGATCGCGACCAGGAACTCCTCGCCGCCGTAGCGCATGACGATGTCACGGTCGCGCATCCCGGCGGCGATCGCCGCGCCCGCGGCAAGCAGCACGTCGTCGCCGACCTGGTGACCGTGCCGGTCGTTGATCTGCTTGAAGTGGTCCAGGTCGATCATCATCGCACCGACGGCCGCGCCCCCGTGAGCCGCCAGGCGCGCTGCTTGCGCCAGGGCGTCGAGCCCCGCGCGCCGGTTCTGGCAGCCCGTGAGCACATCGGTGGCGGCCTGCGTCTCGGCCGCGGCGTGCGCCAGGGCGTTGCTCACCGCGAAGCCGAGCGCGCGCGCCAGCAGCGCCAGCAGCCTGGCGATCTCGCCGTCGAGCCCGACGCCGAGCAGGAGCACGACCCCGAGCGGGCCCGAGTCACCCACGAACGGCACCGCGACCATGGGCACGCCGTCCTCGAGCGGCTCGAGCTGGGCGGGCCCCCGCACCGCGGGGACGCTGGCCATCAGCGCGGCCAGTCGCTCCCCCTCGATGCCGAGCTCGACGCTCGCGACGACCTCGGGCGGACCGTCCCCGACGAGCACGATCGCTCCGCCGGCGGCCCCGGTGTGGTCGATCACTCGATACAGCGCCTCGTAGCTGAGGTAGTCGAGCCGCAGGTGACTCGACATCGCCTCGAAGAGCTCGTGCACCGTCGCCTCGAGCGCGTGCGAGCGCCGAACCGCGGCGACGAGGCGGTCGGCCGCGGCGACGATCTCGGCGACGTCGCCGCCGGCCGGGAACTCGCCGCTCTCGGGCGGGGCGACGTCGAGGACGTCGCCCGCCGCGATGTGATCCGCCACGCGGTCGAGCGACCGGGCGAGCGCGACGAGCGCCGGCGAGCCGCTGTCGCGACACTGAGCGGAGGAGCAACGCATTTCGTCCAGGGCAGCGACATCCATGCCGCCGCCTTGAGCGGCGTGACCGCGCGCGCAGCCTCCCGGACCGAGCAGAGGATCGGACGCCGACGCTACGCCGCCGCGTTTGCGGGTAGACGCGCGGCACGTTCGAATCGAGGCGTGCAACGAACCGGCCGGGCTGGAGGCAGCGCGGCCCGGAGATGATCGCCGGCATCGTCGTGGCGACCCTTCTGGGATTCGCCGTGGCCCTCATGGCCGGCGCGTCGTCGAGCGCAGCGGCGCGGGTCTGCGCCCCGCTCCTGCTCGCCGCGGCGCTGCTCGCGATCTACGGCTGGCGCGAAACGCGCACCCGGGCCGAGGCGGCGGCGGAATCCGCCCGCGAGGAGCGAGAGCGATCCGAGCGTCGCGCGCGCCGGCTCGAGGGTCAGCGCACGCAGGAGGCGCAGCTGCTCCAGCGCCTCCGAAAGTCCTGGCAGGCAGAGCGGGAATGGAACCGCGAGCTGCGCGGCCAGATCCAGCGGATGCAGCCCACGCAGGGGATGCCCGGCGAGGGCGACGAGGTTCACGCCTTGATCCTCAAGGCGGCGATCCAGCTCGTGGACGCCGAGAAGGGACTCCTGGTCTCCCGGGAGGATGACGACGGCGACGGCTCCCTCGACGTGGTGCTGGCTGAAGGCTTCGACCACGATCCGACGCACAGCGCTGTGGCCCAGCGCTTTGCCCGCGCCGTGCTCGCGCGCGACGAGATCCTGCGTGAGGACGACCCGCCGACCCCCGGCGACACCGAGGCGACCGCCGCCGACGGCGAGATCGACACGCTCGTCGCGATTCCCCTCTACCTGCGCGACCGCTTCCACGGCGTGATCGTCTGCGCCAACCGCGCCGGCGGCTTCGAGGAGGTCGGCGACGAACTGCTGCTGGCGCTCGGCGACCACGCCGGCGCCGCGCTGCACCACGGCCGCCTGCAGCACGAGCTGCGCGACGCGCACCGCTCCGCCGTTCGCGTGCTGACCGAGGCGGTCGCGGCGCATGACCCCGTGCTGCACCGCGAGACCTGCGAGCTCGCCGTCCACGCCGGCCTGCTGGCCAAGGAGCTGGGGCTCGACGAGCGCGCCCGCGACGTGCTCATCTCCGCGACGCTCCTGCGCGCCGTCGGCTACCTCGCGCTGCCCGAGCGCCCACGGCTGCGCCCGGGGCCGCTTACGGCCGGCGAGCGATCGCTCGTCGAGCTGCACCCACGGCTGGGCTTCAACTTCCTCATGCAGGCGCCGGCGCTGCACGACGCCGCCGCGGTCGTGCTCTACCACCACGAGCGCTTCGACGGCACGGGCTACCCGGCCGGCCTCGCCGCGCACGACATCCCGACGGCGGCGCGCGCCCTGGCGGTGCTGGAGGCCTACGGAGCGATCACGCACGAGCGGCCCTACCGGCAGCCGTGGTCGCCCGAGCAGGCGTGCGAGGCCCTCATCGACGGAGCCGGCACCCAGTTCGATCCCGAGATCGCGCAGCTCTTCGTCGAGCAGGTACGGCGGGCTCCCCGCCTCGTTCGCGACGATGTCTCGGCGGCGGTGCTCGACGGGCTGCCGCTCGAGGCGGGCGACCTCGTCGCGGCGGCGGTCGACGGCGCCACCCTGCTGGGCAACCACCACGGGCTCCTGCAGGACGTCACGGCGGCGGCGAAGCACGGCACGCCCTTCGGCGTCGTGGTGCTCGAGCTGGCCGACCTGCCCAGCGTCAACGCGCAGACGGGCCATCTGGCAGGCGACCGGCTGATCGAGCAGGCCGCACGCAGCGCGCGTCGTGCGGCGGCGCGCCTCGGCGGCACCGCCTACCGGGTGAGCGGACGGCGGCTGGGAATCCTCGTCCGCGCGCGCGAGGGCGCCCTGGCACCCGGCATCCTCGAAGACGTGCGGGCGGAGTTCCTGGCCGGCCCGGCCATCCGCACCGCGATGTCGGCCTGGTCGCCCGGCGAACCCGGCGGGGCGGTCCTCGCGCGGGCGCGCGATGCGCTCAAGGTGCACGAGACCTGACGGCCCCGGAGAGACCCCTCGCCGCGATCGTCAGGGCTGGTAGGCGGGCGGCAGGTTCGCCTCCACGACCTCCTGGTGGAAGGCGAACACCTCGGGCTCGGACGGGTCGACGCCGACGCGCACCCACTGGACGTCGTTGTTGGCCGTCTGCGCGTTGTTCCCCGGCGTCTCGAGCCGCGTGAAGTTCTGGATCCGGTATCCGGCCGCGTCCTGCAGCGGCTTGTCGACGCGGAAGTAGTGCGAGTCGCCGTGCACGAGCACGACCGGCTTGCCGTACGCGATCGTCTCCTCGCGCAGCGCGCTCAGGAAGCTCACGAAGCCGCCGCCGTCGGCGCCCGCCGGCGCCAGCGTGCGCGGGTCGCGCGTCGGCGCCCGCGTCGGATCGCTCAGGTCGAAGCCCGGGTTGGCCTGGGTCGTGAGCAGCACGCCCGCCGACCGCCGCCGCTTCGCCGCCGCGAACGTCTCGCGCAGCCAGCGGATCGTCGCGGCCGAGCGCGGCGCCTGCTCGGCGGGGTCGGGCGCGACGTCGCCGAGGTTGTCGTCCGAGCCGACGACGTGCAGCGTGGCGTAGGTCACGCGCCCCCTCTGCCAGCGCCGGTTCTCGACGTACGGCGGCGCCTGGACCTCGGGCCGGATGCGGCGCTCCCCGAACGAGTACGGCGTGTCGAACAGCTCCGCGCGGATGTGGTCCAGCCGCTCCTCGGAGTCGTAGCCGCCCGCGGCCGGCCGGTCGCAATCGGTCCAGTCGTTGTCGCCCGGCGTGTAGAGCGCGGGCGCCTCGAGCGCGTTCAGGTACCGCTCGAACCGCGCGTACACCGCGTCGTCGCAGCGTGAGCCTCCGGCCTTGATGTCGCCGTCGTGAACCGTGAACGCGAGCCGGTGGCGGTTCATGTCCGCGATCAGGTTCGGGACGCCCTCGGCGATCTGCACGTCGGAGTACGGCACGTCGCCCCACAGGCCGATCTCGTAGGCGCGGCCGTGGTCGCGGTGCCTGGGGTGGTCGCGGTCGGCGCCGGCGCCGGCCAGGCCGGCCGTGCTCGCGGCCGCGATGACAGCCGCGGCGGCGGGAAGGAGGAATCTGCGCATCCGCGCGACGCTACGTCCCCGATCTGCGCCTCGTGTCAGAAGGTGGTGAACGGGCGCTGCCGCGGGACGGTCGCTCCGCGGCAGCGCGATTCTCACATCCGCGGCTCGCTACAGGAAGCGATGGATGATCGGGCAGTTCACGACGATCCCGGTCGAGCCGAACCTCGTTCCGCCCGGTCCGGTGATGTGGCCCAGCCGCGCGAAGTTCAACAACTGGAACTCGTCGATGAGGCGGGAGCGGAACCCCCTGTCGATCGCCGTCTTGGTCCACTCGCCCAGGTTGAGATCCCACAGCGGACTGTAGTCGAGCGCGACGGTGGGCAGTCCCCCGATGACGTGGAGCGGCGCGCGCTTGTCGCGGAGCGCGCTGTTGAGCCCCTGGCGTTGCGGATTGTCAAGCCCCTCGGGACCGTTGATGATCGGGAAGAGCCGCTCGACCGCACTGAACGCCCCGTCGTCGGCCCCGACCGGGACGTCGGCGATCGCCGGTGCGAACGTCCCGGCGTCGAGCGCCGCCGTCACCGGGTCCGAGGCCTCCATGCTGATGTAGATCGCCGGCTTGGCGAAGCTGAAGATCGGAGTCGTCTTCAACGTCACGGTCCCGCCGCCGTCCTCGGTGGGGCAGATCCGCGTGACCCGGTCGTGCACGAGATCGTGGTTGACGCCGCCGTCGCACGCGCTGATACGCGACGCGCCCACGTCGAACGCGACCACCGGTGCGTTGTAGATATGGCCGCCCGCGTTGCGGATCCGGACCAGCGGGGTGTAGCTGCCGTCACCGACGGAGCCTGGCTGGCCTACGCTCGGCGGGAAGGCGTTGACACCCGTCCCCGGTACGACACTGCGGGCGGGGCTGAAGTCCACCGCTCCGCGCCTGACCACGAGGCCCTCTTTCGTCAGGCGACCCTTGCGCACGCCCCGGCCGATCTCCGAGTAGGCGAGCTTGGCCGAGTGGTTGAGGCCGAGCGCCTCGGCGTTGTCCTTGTCGGTGGTGTCGGTGAGGATGTACCAGAAGCTCCGTCCGTCCTTGAGGTGGCCGCGGTAGAGCGGCAGCTCGACGGTGGTGCGCCTGCGGCTGAGCTCTCCCGAGCGCAGCAGCTGCACCGGGCCGACGAGCCGTTTGTCGACCTCGGACGCCATCGGACCGAAGTACGACAGCGGCACGTCCGTGCCCACCGAGGGTGGCGCGGGCGGGACCCCGTCGGCGTCGGTCGTCGTCTCCTCGGGCGACTCAGGCGGTCCCTGGTTCGGGCTCGCTCGGCCGGGACTCTGGGCCCAGGTCGGGCCGGCGAGGAGCAGCGAGGCGAGGACCAGAGCCGCGAGAACGGCAGCGAACGCCGCTGCGTGGCGAGGCGGCGATAGGGAAGTTTGCATCCGAACCTGCTTTCGAGTCGCGTTTCGTGCCATGAGACCGCGGTTGAGCCTGACCAGGCGGCCGACGGTAAGTGGCAAACGTGACGCTGCGTTGACGACCAGTTGACCGATCTATTAACAACCGGTCCGGTCGGCCGGGCGGATTCGCCGACTCGCCTCGCGATGGGCAGCGCGCGCCGAGTCCTTGACGGTTCCATTACGGGCACTTCGAGGGGCTTCCCCCGCGCCTGCGCGCTCGTAGAGTGCGCCGGACGCAGCCTCGCGGAGGCGGTGGAACACGCAACGGAGGAACGGCCATGACCGGACAACTGCAGGACAAGGTGGCGCTCATCACCGGCTCGGACTCCGGGATCGGGCAGGCGACCGCGATCGAGTTCGCCAAGGAGGGCGCGGACGTCGTCGTGCACTACCTCGATGATGCCCGCGGGGCCGAGCACACCCGCGAGGCGGTCGTGGCGGCGGGTCGGCGGGCGATCGTCGTGCAGGCCGACATCACCGACGAGCAGCAGGTCGAGCGGCTCTTCGACGCGACGACGGAGGCCTTCGGCACCGTAGACATCCTCATGAACAATGCCGGCGTCGACGCGTCCGGCGCCGAGGTCGCCGACCTTTCGACCGAAGTCTTCGACCACGCGATCCGGGCGAACCTGTACGGAGCGTTCTTCTGCTGCCGGCGCTACATCCGGCTGCGCAAGACGGCCGGAGGGTCGGGAGGCAAGATCATCAACGTGACCTCGGTGCATCAGGAGATACCCAATGCTGGTGGGGCCGACTACGACTGCTCCAAGGGAGCGCTGCGCAACCTCACCCACGTCCTCGCCCTCGAGCTGGCGCCGCTGGGGATCAACGTGAACAACCTCGGCCCGGGCATGGTCCTTACGCCGTTCAACCAGCCTGCCATCGACGATCCCGAGCTGCTCGACAAGCAGGTGCAGAGCATCCCGCTCAAGCGAGCGGCCGATCCGGCTGAGATCGCCCGCCTGGCGGTATTCCTCGCGTCGTCGGACAGCGACTACGTGACCGGCTCCACCTACTTCATGGACGGGGGGCTGATGCAGAACGTGGGCCAGGGCGCTTGACGAGGGCCGTCGGCGACCCTAAGCGGGCCCGGCCACAGCTCGGTGACGGCCCGTGGACGATTCACTCAACGCCGGCAGGCTGAAGCGCACGCGCGTGCCGGCGGGCGTGTCCGCGAGCGCAATGTCGCCTCCGTGGGCCTCCACGATCGCGCGGCAGATCGGAAGGCCAAGGCCAGCCCCGTTGCGGGGCCGCGACGCGGCCGCACCACCGCGGAAGAACGGCTCGAACACGCGCGGGCGGTCGTCGCCGGCGATGCCGGCGCCCGTGTCGGCGACGGTCACCTCGACCTGGCCCGCCGCACCCTCCGCGGCCTCAATCGTGATGGTCCCGTCCGCCGGCGTCTGCCGCAGCGCGTTGTCGACGAGGTTGAAGAGCACACGCTGGAGCTTCTCCGGGCTCGCCCGCACGAGCGGCGTCGTGTCCTCCACGGCGTAGGCGAGCCGGATCCCCGCCGCCTGCGCGCGCGGGCGCATGCCCTCGACCGTCTCCTCGATCAGCTCCCGCAAGAGCACCGGCTCGAAGCGCCATGCCACGTCGCCGGCCTCGATCCGCGACAGCTCGAACAGGTCGTCGATCAGGTTCTCCAGCGAGCGGAGGTGCAGGGAGACCTGCTCGAGCGCGTGCTGGTCGACGAAGCCGTCCTGGAGCGCCTCGGTCAGCAGGCGCATGGAGGCCAGCGGCGTCCGGAGGTCGTGCGAGATCGCGGCTAGCAGGTCCCGGCGGGCGCGCTCCATCGCCTCGCGCTCGAGGTCTGAGCGCGCCAGCTGCTCCGTCATGCGGTTGACCTCGGTCGCCAGCTCGCCCAGCTCGTCGTCGGAGTCCAGCTCGACGCGGCGTCCGCGATCGCCCTGCCCGACCGCGGTGACGGTGTCGCGGAGAGCGGAGATGTCCCGGGTGACCCGGCTCGTCAGGAACCACGCGGCGTAACCGGCGAGCGCTCCCGCGGAGGCGAGCAGCAGTCCCATGGTGAAGGCGTCGTGTGCCGACACGAACAGCACGAGTGCGACGACCTCCACGCCCACCAACGCGAGCGCGATGGGCAGCGCCACGGCGGCTGCAAGCTGCCAGGAGAGCGAGCCGAGGCGGCCGCGATGGCGCACGAGGAGATGCGAGGCGGCCAGTACCGGCACGCCGATGAGCATGAGCAGCAGCGCGGTCTCAAGGCCCTCCCGCACGCCGTAGACGATCCCCATCGCGAGCCCGCCGAGCGCGGCGGCCCCCGTGAGCGCCGGTAGGCTGCGCCGGGCGATCACGGCTGGAAGCGGTAGCCGACTCCCCACACGGTCTGCACCCAGCGCGGCTCCGAGGGCTCCTCCTCGATCTTGCGGCGCAGCCGCCTGATGTGGACCGGCACGGTCCGGGTGTCCTCGAAGCAGGTGGTCTCCCACACCAGGTCCATCAGCTGCTCGCGCGAGAACACCTTGCCCGGATGGCGCGCGAAGAAGAGCAGCAGCTCGAACTCCCGGAGGGTCAGCTCGACGTCCGCGCCGCGCACCCGCACGCGCCGGCACTCGTAGTCGATCTCGAGGCCGTCGTGTACGATCGGCCCGGCGGCCGCCGGGCGGGCGGCGCGCCGCAGCACCGCATCCACCCGCGCCACCAGCTCCGCGGGCGAGAAGGGCTTGGGAACGTAGTCGTCGGCTCCGAGGCGCAACCCGGTCACGCGCTCCCCCGGCTGGCCCTTGGCACTGAGCAGGATCACCGAAACGTTGCTGCGCTCGCGCAGTCGCTGCATCACGTCGAACCCGCTGAGACCGGGAAGCATCAAGTCGAGCACCACGAGGTCGGGGCACTGCTCGGCCGCGACGCCGAGGGCCTCCAGCCCGTCGCTCGCCCCGCGCGTCTCATAGCCGGCACGCCCGAGGTACGCCGAGAGGATCTCGACCACGGTGCCGTCGTCGTCGACGACCAGCACGGAGCCTCGCTGTGCGGCCGCGGCCATCGACATTCTCTGCCCCCGGCGATTCGGAGCCAAACGGCGCAGAGCTGACGCTTCCATTAAACTGCGTGGCGATCGGGACGCTCGATCTCGTCGGCTATGCGTTGTCTGATCGTCCATGGCGCGGGTCGGGCGCAGGTGAAACGGCAGGGCTCGCGCAGGTCAAGTGGCAGACCGTCGACAGTCGGGCTGGCGCGTCGTCGGCGGTCTCGTCTGGGTGTGGACCGTCGCCGATCGTGGTGGCGGCGGCGCTTGGGCCGAAGATGCTCGACCTCGCAGCGCGCCGATCGCTCGGTACGCACCCGTACTTCAGCACGCCCGAGCACACTCGCTTCGCGCGCGAACGGGTCGGTCCCGAGGCGCTCGTCGCTCCCGAGCTCGCCGTCGTG
>JBPCNM010000022.1:0-11033 GCA_051001255.1 Solirubrobacteraceae bacterium | reverse complement strand
GTTGGCGGCGGAGAGCTGGATCATCTCGTCGAGCATCGGGACCGTCATGTCCAGGCCCTCGATCGAGAACTGCTTCTGGCCCAGGTAGGCCTTGTGCATGAAGCGCTCCATCGAGTCCACCTGGGTGAGGCGGCGCAGCAGCGTCCGCTGCTCCTCGTTGGTCAGCGGGGTGCGGAACGCGCCCGACTCGATCTTCTCGCGCAGCCACGTGCGCTGGCGGTGCGACGCTATGTGCTCGATCTCGTAGGCGATCGTGCCGCAGTAGGTCTCGCGCAGGTGCGGGAGCGCGTCGGCCAGCGTCGCGCCCGGCACGTACGTGCGCAGGATCTTGGCCGGGATGCGCGCCATCAGCTCCGGCGTGAGCCCGAGCGTCTCCGGGTCGAGCGCCGGGTCGCCCTCGGGCTCGGACACGAGCGGGTCGAGCTTGGCCGCCAGGTGACCGTGCATGCGGTGCGCCTTGAGCAGCGAGGTCGCGGCCTGCACCGCCTGCAGCAGGTTCTCGTCCGGGATCGCGCCGGGCTCGGTTGCCACGACACCGTCCCCGTCCGCCCGGGTGTCGCGCTGCGCGGCCGCCGCGGCGGCGGGCGCAGGCGGCGGCGGCGCGCTGCCGAGCGGCGCGCCGAGGTCGGCGAAGACCTGCTCGTAGAAGCCGTGCTCGCCCTGCAGGTAGGCCTCGACCAGCTGCAGGAACTGGCCGGACTCGGCGCCCTGGATGACGCGGTGGTCGTAGGTCGACGTCATCGTCATCACCTTCTCGGCGCCGATCATGGCGCCGATCGCGGCGAGCCCCGGCGGGTAGCCGCTCGCGCCCGTGGCGACGATCGTGCCCTGGCCCTTCATCAGCCGCGGGACCGAGGCGATCGTGCCGATGCCACCCGGGTTGGTGAGTGAGACGTTCGCGCCCTGCAGGTCGTCGGCCGTGAGCTGGTTCTCGCGCGCCTTGCCGATCAGCTCGCCGAACGCGTCGAGGAACTGCGGGAAGCTCAGGCGGCCCGCGTCCCCGATGACGGGAACCATGAGCGTGCGGCCCCCGTCCTTGCGCTCGACGTCGACCGCGATGCCGAGGTGGCACGCGCCGTCGTCGATCACGTGCGGCTTGCCGTCGACCTCGGCGAAGTGGCGGGCCATCACCGGCATCTGCTCGGTCGCGGCACGGGCGACGGCGTAGGCGATCAGGTGGGTGAAGGAGACGCGCCGGCCGGCCTCCTTGAGCTGCTTGCGGCGCGCGTCGAGCATGGTGACGCTGACGGTCCGAAACGAGGTAGCCGTCGGCACGGAGCGCGACTCGTCCATGTAGCGCGCGAGCATCGCCGGCGCACCCTTGATGAGCACCGCCGCGCCTCGCTCACCGGCTCGGCCGCCGCCGGCCGCGGCGGTGGCCCCGTTGGTCGTGCCGCGGCCGTCTCCGTCGACCGCGGCGAGCACGTCCTCCTTGCCGATGCGCCCGGCGGGGCCGCTGCCGTGCACGCCGGCGAGATCGACGCCGTGGGCGGCTGCCACGCGCTTGGCGACCGGCGTGACCTTCGAGCCCTCGGGCAGCTCGACCGCGGCGCGTGCCTCGACTGCCTCACCTGTGCCCGCCGGCGAAGCCGGATGGGTAGGCGCCGGGCTCTCGGCGTTGCGCGCGCCGGCCGCGGCGGCGATGCGGCCGATCACCTGGCCGACGGTCACGGTCGCGCCGGTCTCGGCCACGATCTCGGCCACCGTGCCGGACGCGGGCGCGGGAACCTCGGCGTCGACCTTGTCGGTGGAGATCTCGACGATCGTGTCGTCGGCCTCGATCGCTTCGCCCACCTGCTTGGCCCACTCGAGCACGACGCCCTCGGTGACCGACTCGCCCATCGCCGGCATCACGACGTCGACGACCGCTTCGGGCGCGGCCGGCTCGGCGGCCGCCGGCGCGGCCCCGTTCCCGGGTGCGATCTCGGCCAGCACGGCGCCGACGCCGATGGTGTCGCCCTCGGCGGCGTGGACCTTCACGACGGTGCCCGCCACCGGCGCGGGGACCTCCGCGTCGACCTTGTCGGTCGAGATCTCGACGAGCGTCTCGTCCGCCGAGACGGAGTCTCCTTCTCCCTTGTGCCATTCCAGCACGGTGCCCTCGGTCACCGAGTCACCCATCGCCGGCATGACGACTTCGACCGTCGTCGTGTTGATCGCCATTGGAACCGTCCCAGACCTTATCGCGTCACGGCGCTACTCCGTCGATGTTCTTCCACGAGGAACCCGGCGCTTCCTGCGAACGGCCCGACCCCGCCGACGATCGCGACGGTCACTCCGAGCCAGAGCGGGATCATCCGCCGGCGCACGGCGTCGATCGCCAGCAGCGACATGAGGATCCAGCCGATCCCGTGCGCCCAGCCGAACACCATCTCGGGGCCCTTCATCTCCGGCACGAGCCAGACGGTCAGCAGCGTCAGGTAGATCGCCGAGTGGGCGAAGGAGAGGACCTTGAGCTGCGCGAAGCTCACCTGCCCGCCTCCAGCAGCGTCGCCATGTGGCGCAGGTCGCCGTGCGCCTGCACCGGCCAGGCGGCCGGATCCGGCGCCCACCAGGCGTGCTCGTCGTGCTCGTGATCGCGCGTGACCTCGGCGCCGTCGGGCAGCCAGGCCTGGCCGATCAGCATCACCATCCGGTTGGGCAGGCACACGAGCGCCTCGACGGTCAGCGTCTCCGGCACCACCGACCACTCCTCCTCCAGCTCGCGCCCCAGCGCCCCGACCGGGTCCTCGCCGACCTCGACGGCGCCACCGGCGCCGAGCGCCCAGCGGCCCGCCCACGTCGCCACCCAATCCGCGCGCCGGCCGGCGAGCCAGCGCCCGTCGCTCGAGCGCACCGCGCACAGCACCGACAGCGAGCCGAGCGCGTCCGCGCCGATCAGCCGCAGCGCCCACCGCATCGGCTGCAGCTCGACGGTCAGTCCGCTCCCGCCCGAGTCGAACGCGGCAAGGCGTGCCGCCATGCCGTCGTGCGAGGGAGAGCCGCGGCCCTGCAGCTCGGCGATCGCCGCGTCCGCCTGCGCGGCGAGCTCCGGCGCGGGCTCGAAGCGCTCGTCCCGCCAGCGCGTCGCCACCTGGTCGGCCCGCCAGGGTCCGCGCGCGAGGATGCCGGGCTGAAGGGAAGCCACTGCTCTGCGCTGAGGGTAGCCGCGAACTCAAAGCGTGCCCGGCACCGTACTCTGACGCGATGACCCTCGACGCCTCCGCCAAGAACATGCAGGCCGTGTGCAGGGCCAAGGAGCAGCACGACAAGAGCTGCCCCTGGGGCGGCACCGGCACCGAGGTGCACATGAACTGGTTCGACATCGAGCGCATCGGCTGGGACGAGGGCGACGTCATCTGCGGCCTGATCGTCGTCGGCGACGAGACGGTGGCCACGGGCATGATGCGGGTCACGTGCGACGCCGAGGGCGACGGCGGCGGACGGACCGAGGAGGAGGAGGTCGAGACCGTCGAGGCGGTCGCGGCCGAGCGCGAGCTGCAGCCCGTGGGACCCTCCCGCAACTGACCCCGGCGTCAGGCGCCCTGGTAGCTTCCGGCGCGACCGAGGAGAGGGACCCATGATCCGTCGTGCCATCGTGCTGAGCTCGATGCTGCTGGCCTGGATGCCGGCAGCCGCGGGCGCCGCCACCGAGCTCAACGTCATCCCGCACGGGCAGCACGAGCCCGGCGTGGCGTGGGCCGGAGCCGCGGGCATGCTGCCCGCGAACACCCAGGCGCTGATGTACGACCGGCTCACGCCGCTCGGGCGCAACGTCACCGACGCCGCGCTCCAGCCGAGCGGCGACGGCAGCGGGTTCTTCAAGTCGGCGAGGCTGCTCGCGCCCGACGACCCGTCGCTGATCACCGACGAGTCGGTCAGCTCCGGCGCCCTGACCGCTCGGATCCGGCGCGACGCCTACGGCGTCCCGCACATCTACTCCGCCACCGACGACGGCGTGATCTTCGGCGCCGGCTACGTGATGGCCGCCGACCGCACGCTGCTGCTCGACCAGGCCCGCAACAACGGCATCGCAGGTGCGATCGACGTGCCCGGCGCGCCCGCGATCGCACTCGTCCTCGGCCTCTACGACTACCAGCCGACCGCGAAGGTCCGCGCCCAGGTCACGCGCCGGCAGGACGCCGCGCTCGAGGCGGCAGGGCCCGACGGGCGCAAGGTGCTTCAGGACATCGACACCTACCTCGTCGGCATCAACAAGTGGTACGCGGCCAACCGGCCCACCGCCAAGCCGTTCGAGCGCGCCGACGTCTACGCGCTGAACGCGATCAAGGCCCAGTTCCTCGGCCAGGGCGGCGGGCAGGAGGTCGAGAACGCCCTCTTCCTCGACGCCGCCCGCGACAAGCTCGGCGCCAGGCGCGGCAGCCGGGTCTACGAGGACCTGCGCCAGCGCAACGACCCGGAGACCTCGGTCACCACGACCCGGCGGGCGCCGCACCAGACCAACGTCTCCGCGCGCCGGCCCAGGGGCCTCGTGCGGATCGAGCAGGGCAGCTTCGAGTCGGCGGGCGTGAAGCTTCCGGGCGCCGACGCGGCCGCCGCCTCGATCCCCGCACGCACCGAGGCGTCCAACGTCCTGCTGGTCAACGGCAACCGCTCGGCGACCGGAACGCCGATCATGGTCGGCGGCCCGCAGATCGGCTACAACTACCCCGGCCTGACGTTGGAGATGGGCCTCTACGGTCCGACCATCCGCGCCCGCGGCGCCAGCTCGGCGCCGTTCCCGGGCTACATGCTGATCGGGCGGGGGCAGGACTTCGCCTGGACGCTCACGTCGGCCGCGTCGGACATCATCGACACCTACGCGGAGCGCCTGTGCGGCGGCTCGCGCACGCGGTACCGCTACAAGGGCTCCTGCCGCAAGATGCAGAACATCAAGGCGGGCACGATCGCCAGGGGCGGCGACGCGGTGAAGGTGCGCTTCCGCCGCACGGTGCACGGGCCGGTGGTCGGCTACGCCCGCGTGGCCGGCACCCGCCGGACGGTCGCGCTGTCCCAGCGCCGCTCGACCGCCGGGCGCGAGACGACCGACCAGATCTTCTTCCAGCGCCTGACCTACGGCCGCGTCCACAGCGCCGCCGACTTCATCGCCGCCGCGAGCGCCACGCCGCAGACGTTCAACTCGTTCTACAGCGACGCCGACGAGATCGGCTTCGTCACGACCGGCCGGCTCCCGGTGCGCCCGAAGGGCGTCAATGGCGACCTGCCCGTCGACGGCCGCGGCCGGTACGAGTGGAAGCGCTACCTGGCGGCGGGCAGGCATCCGCAGGACGTCAACCCGGCAAGCGGCCTGCTGGTCAACTGGAACAACAAGCCGGCCAGGGACTTCCCGGCCGGCGACGGGCGCTGGAGCGAGGGCGGCACCCAGCGCGTGGACTCGCTGCTCGCCGAGCTGGCGCGCACGGAGAAGCACACGCCGGCGTCGGTGCTGGGCGCGGCCAACGCCGGGGCGACCGCCGATCCGCGCGGGCTGATGTGGCCGGCGGTGAAGGCGGTGCTCGACCGCGGGAGGGCTCCGAGCCCGCTGGCCGCGGCGGTCGCCGACCGGATCACGCAGTGGAGCGCGGGCGACCGCAGCTGGATCGACGCGAACGGCGACGGCACGATCGACGCGCCGGGCCAGGCCGCGATGGAGGCGATCTGGGACGAGCTCGCGGGCGCCGCGATGTGCGGCCGCCTCGGTGCGCGTCTGTGCGCGGCGCTCGAGACGCGGCAGTCGCGCTTCCAGGCGCCGCCCGGCGGCATGGCCGGCGGCTGGCACCAGTACATGAGCAAGGACCTGCGCACGCTGGCGGGCGAGGACGTCGCCGGCCGCTACCGCGTGCGCTACTGCGGGAACGGCGCTATCGGCCGCTGCGCCCGCGCGCTCTGGGCGGCGATCGAGGAGGGCGCGCAGGCCGAGGCCATGCGCCAGGGAACGAGCGACCCGGCCGGGTGGAAGGCGCCCACGGAGAAGATCTCGTTCACGCCGATCGCGCTGGTGGACATGCAGTACACGAACCGCCCGAGCGGCATCCACCAGATCATGCAGTTCGCTCCCTGAGTCAGCCGACCACGAGCTCGCGGCCGAACGCCCGACGGAACAGGTCCGCCTGACGCTCGGCGCCCCAGCGGCTGACGCTGGCGTCGCCCCTGCTCTTCAGGCGCAGCTCGACGCGGCCGTCCGCCACCACCACCTCGGCATGGCGGATCGCCTGGTCGCGCGGGCGCTCGAGCTGCTCGGCGACGCGCAGCACGGCGGCGCAGCGAGCGAGCAGCCCGTCGTCGCCGCGGCGAGCGAGCGGCGCGAACTCTCCCAGGCCCGGCTGGCCCTTGCGGTGATAGCGCGCCGCCTGCCCGATCAGCGCCGTCTCGCGCGGCGAGAATCCGGGCAGGCCGGCGTTGAGGATCAGATAGCGCGAGTGCTTGTGGTGGTCGTCGTAGTCGACCGCGGTGCCGACGTCGTGCAGCACCGCCGACGCCCACAGCAGCTCGCGCTCCTCGGCGTCGCCCGGGTGCACGCCGGCGCCGGCGAGCCCGTCCCAGATCTCGAGCGCCAGGCGCGCGACGTGCGCGCTGTGCGCCGCGTCGGGGTGATACTGGGCGGCGAGGTTGCGCACGGAGGCGGCGCGCACGTCGTCGAGCAGCGGCGGCTCGGTCCCGGCCAGCAGCTCCTCGAAGAACGCGCCCTCGCGCAGGCCCGCCTCGGTGACCTCGAGCGTCTCGAACCCGCCCGCGTCCATCACCGTCTGGACGACGACGGCGCCGGCGAGGATCAGGTCGCCGCGCTCGGGCTTGACGCCGGGCACGCGCCGCCGCTCGGCGGGCGTCAGCTCGGCAAGCCGCTCCACGAGCGCGTCGAGCGCCGCCCGCTCCAGGCAGAAGCCCTGCACGCCGTAGGAGGGCAGGCCCGCCTCGAGCATCACCGCGGCGGCGAGGTTGCGCACCGTGCCGCCGATCCCGGCCAGCCGGCCCGGGCCCTCGCGCAGCCATGCGGCCGAGGCGAGCTCGGCGCGCACGTGCTCGCGCAGCGCCTTGAGCTGCTTGGGCTTGACCCGCTCGGTGGCGAGGAAGCGCTCCGTGGTCACCACCGCGCCCAGGCGCCAGGACCGCGCGTCCCCGGCCCGCCGGCCGGCGACGCGGGTGAGCTGCATCGAGCCGCCGCCGATGTCGAGCGCGACGCCGTCGGCCAGCGTGGTCGAGTTGACCGCCGCCAGGTAGCCGTAGCGCGCCTCCTGCTCGCGCGAGAGCACCTCGACCGCCAGCCCGGAGCGCTTGCGCGCCGCGCGCACGAACGCCTTGCGGTTCGACGCCTCCCGGATCGCCGACGTGGCGAGCGGCCGCACGCGCTCGATCCCGGCCGCGCGGCAGAAGTGGGCGAACAGCTCGATCGTCTCCAGCGCGCGCTCCATCGGCTCGGGCTGGAGCGGCCCGCCGGTCTCCTGGCGCTCGCCCACCCGCACCGGCTCGTAGATCTCGTCCGTGCGCTTCCACCACTCGTCGGCGTGCGTGAAGACGACGAGCCGGAAGGAGTTGGACCCGAGGTCGATGACGGCGAGCCGGCGCTCCACGGCCGGGCGCTCAGCGATTGCGCTCGATCAGCTCGATCCGGTAGCCATCGGGATCGCGCACGAAGCAGATCCGCGAGCCGCCCTCGCGCACCCGGTAGGGCGGCTTCTCGGGGTCGATGCCCTTCTGCGCCAGCTCCGCGAGCGTGCCGTCGAGGTCCTCGATCGTCAGCGCGACGTGGTTGTAGCCGGTGCCCAGCTCGTAGGAGTCGACGCCGTGGTTGTAGGTCAGCTCGAGCCGGTCGCCGTCCCCGGGCAGCCCCATGAACACGTTGATCGCCTCGTCGCGGATCGGCATCCGCCGGCGCTCCTCGAAGCCCAGCGCCTCGTAGAAGGCGACGGACCGGTCGATCTCGCCTATTCGATAACAAGTATGGATCAGTTCCACGATCTACCTGGGGGTTGACTCGCTGCGAAGCGCGAGTGTAAGGGGGCAAGCCCCCTTGGGATGAGCTCCATGGTTCCGCAGGCTACCCACTAGGGTTCCCGCCCATGATCGTCGAGCGCTCGATGCACCCGGACTGGCTGTCGAACACGTACCTCGTCGCGGCGGGGCCCGGCGGCGAGGGCTTCCTCGTCGACGCCGGCGGGCCGGTGCGCCCGCTGCTCGACAAGGCGGCGGAGGAGGGGATCGACGTGACCCACGTCCTGCTGACCCACCACCACCACGACCACGTTGCCGAGCTCGCCGCGGTCACCGACCGCTTTCCCGACGCGCAGGTGCTGATCCACCCCGCCGAGCGCGAGCTCGTCGACGGCGCCACGGGCGACCTCGAGCCGGGCGACGAGCTGACCATCGGCGGTCTCTCCGTGCACGCGGTCCACACCCCCGGCCACACGCGCGGCATGCTCTCGCTCGTGGTCGACGGGCAGGAGGTGTTCACCGGCGACACCCTGTTCAAGAACTCGGTCGGTGGCGTCCGGGCGCCCGGGCACACGACCTACGCGGACCTCAAGCGCTCGATCATGGACGTGCTGCTCGCGCTCCCGCCCGAGACCACCGTCCGGCCGGGCCACACCGAGCCGACGACCGTGGCCGCCGAGCTCGAGACCAACGCGTTCGTGCGCGTGTGGCGCGGGCTGGATCCCGAGGGGAGCGAGCAGTGCACGGCGATGGGCGAGCCGGCGACGCTCGTCCTGCTCGGCGACGACTACGACGGCGGGCACAAGGCCTGGGTGCGCTGGGCCGACGGGGCCGACGACGTCGTCCCCGGCTCGCAGGTGCAGCGTTCCTGAACGCCGTTCTCGCTAGCGTGGAGGGGCGTGAGCCATGAGAAGCGCACGCAGGGCGGCCTGTCCGCCAAGACGCTCCTGATCGCCGGCGCCGCCAGCGCCGTCGCCGCGATCTTGATCCCGATGCTGTGGCGCCCCGGCACGGTGTTCGCCGCCGCCACGACCCCGATCATCATCGCGCTGGTGAGCGAGGCGCTGCGGCGCCCCGTCGAGACCGTGAGCGCCGTGCGGGTGCGCCGGACCGAGCGCGGCACGGCGATCCTCGATCCGCCGCCCGCCGATCCCGCCGCGCCGTTCGACCCGCTCGCGCCGGCCTCCGCCGAGGATCTCGCTGCGCTCCCGCGGACGACCGCCGGGCAGCGCGCCGTGCACCGGCGCCGGGCGCTGACCGCGCGCCAGTGGAAGCTCGGCCTCGTGACCGGGCTCGTGGCGTTCGCGGGCGCCGTCGCGGTCGTGACGGCGTCCGAGCTGGTGGCCGGCGAGGCCGTCTCGGGCGGCGGCGGGCGCACGACGTTGTTCAGCGCCCCCACCCGGAAGGACAAGCGCGCGGACGAGCAGCGCCAGCGCGAGGACGCCACGCCGGAGCGGCGGGCGTCCCCGACGCCCACTCCGACGGCGACCGCCACGCCGACCCCGACCGCGACCCCGAGCGCGACGCCCACGCCGACCGTCACGCCGGCGCCCACCACGGGCGCCGCGCCGGCCGCGCCGGCGGAACCGACCCCCGTGCCCTGACAGCATCTCCCGGATGGCCAAGGACCGCATCCCCACGTCGCGCATCGCGCGCACGGCGCGCATCGCGCGCCTGGCGGCCGGCCAGGGGACGCGCCGGCTCGGCACGCAGGCCGCCAACCTGACGCGCGACGAGAAGGGCCGGCAGGTCGCGCTGGAGCGCCGCCACCTCTATGCGGCCGAGCAGATCGTCACCGCGTTGGGGACGATGAAGGGCGCAGCGATGAAGCTGGGACAGGTGCTCTCGTTCCTCGACGTCGGCCTCGTGCCGGAGGAGTACCGTGACGAGTTCCAGCGCAAGCTCGGCGAGCTGCGCGACGCGGCGCCCAACGTGCGCTTCTCCGACATGCGCAAGGTGATCGAGTCCGAGCTCGGCGCGCCGCTCGGCGAGGTGTTCGCCGCGTTCGACGAGGAGCCGGTGGCGGCCGCCTCGATCGGCCAGGTCTACCGCGCGCGGCTCCCCGACGGACGCGACGTCGCGGTCAAGGTCCAGTACCCGGGCGTCGCGCAGGCCGTGCGGGCCGACATCCAGAACCTCGGCCTGATCCTGCGCGTGATGAAGCAGGTCGCACCCGGGCTCGACGTCAAGGCGACGGCCGAGGAGGTCCGCGACCGGATCGGCGAGGAGCTCGACTACGAGCTCGAGGCCCAGCACCAGCGCTCGCTGGTGCGCATCTTCCGCGGCCATCCGTTCATCGTCGTGCCCGACGTGATGACCGGCCTCTCGCGCGAGAAGGTGATCGTCACGGAGTTCGTGCACGGTGCCGGCTTCGACGCGATCAAGACGATGGACCAGGCCACGCGCGACCGCGTGGGCGAGATCGTGTTCCGCTTCTTCATGGGCTGCATGTACCGCCACCACCAGTTCTCGGGCGACCCGCACCCCGGCAACTTCATGCTGATGGACGACGGCAGGGTGGCGTTCCTGGACTTCGGCCTGTTCAAGGTGATGCCCAAGGAGCTGATCGAGCTCGAGCTGGAGTGCCAGCGCGCCGGCCACGAGGGCGCCGGCGAGCGGCTGCACGAGATCTGGGCGCAGACCGGCTTCCTCACCCATCCCGAGCGCTTCCGCCCCGACAAGCTGCTGGCGCAGTTCCGCGACGCGACCTGGTGGTACGTGCTCGACGCGGAGATCGCGCTCGAGCCGGAGATCGCGACGCAGGTGCTGATCGACATGTCCGACCCGCGCTCGCAGCACTTCGGCCAGATGCGCCACGAGACGCTGCCCGCCGACCACCTGTTCGGCCGCCGCGTCGAGATGCTCACGCTCGCCGTGCTGTCGCAGCTGCGCTGCCGGGCGAACTTCCACCGGATCGCGCGCGAGTGGATGTACGGCGATCCTCCGGTCACCGAGCTCGGGCGGCAGGAGGCCGCCTTCTACGGCTGAGAAGCCTCACCGCGGCTTCTCCTCGGTCCTCTACGCCCGCATCGTGCCCGGCGTGCCGTACAACCTCGTCAACTACGGCGCCGGGCTCACGGCGATCCGGCTGCCGGTGTTCGCGGGCGCGACCGCGCTGGGCGCCG
>JBPCNM010000021.1:0-7160 GCA_051001255.1 Solirubrobacteraceae bacterium | reverse complement strand
CACACCGGCAGCATCCGGCGGTCGGCGATGCGGCGAGGTGCGAGGATCCGGGCCTATGAGCACCGAGACATCCCGCAGCGTCGAAACCGACCAGGCCAGCCGCGAGGCGAGCGGCGCCCACCCCTATGGCCGCTACCTCGAGGAGTTCGAGGTCGGTGCGGTCTACAAGCACTGGCCGGCCAAGACGGTCACGGAGGCGGACGACCACATGTTCTGCCTCCTCACGATGAACCATCACCCGCTGCACATCAACGACGTCTACGCCAAGCAGTCCCAGCAGGGCCGCAACGTCGTCGTCGGTCCGCTGGTCTACTCGCTCGCGCTCGGCATGAGCGTCTCCGACGTCTCCGGCAAGGCGATCGCCAACCTCGCCACCGAGGAGCTCAGGCACCCCGCGCCGGTGTTCCACGGCGACACGCTGTTCTGCGAGTCCGAGGTGCTCGAGGTCCGCGAATCGCAGTCCAAGCCCGACCGCGGCACCGTGCGCGTGCACACGCGGGTCCTCAACCAGGACGGCGTGCTGGTGGCGGAGTTCAAGCGGCTCGTGCTGGTGCCGCGCAAGACTCAGGTCGCGGGGTAGGGTCCGGGGGATGGCCACCGAAACCTCCGCCCCGACCACCCATCGCCGGCTGCTGGAGTGGGTCGACGAAGCGGTGTCGCTCTGCGAGCCCGAGGACGTCCACTGGTGCGACGGGTCGGCCGACGAGTACGACCGGCTCTGCCGGCTGCTCGTCGCGGCCGGCACGTTCGAGCGCCTGTCGGACGCCAAGCGTCCGAACTCCTACCTCGCCTTGTCGGAGCCCGGCGACGTCGCGCGGGTCGAGGATCGCACGTTCATCTGCTCGGATTCCGAGGAGGACGCCGGCCCGACCAACCACTGGCGCGACCCCGGCGAGATGCGCGCGGTGCTCGAGGAGAAGTTCGCCGGCTCCATGCGCGGCCGCACGCTCTACGTGGTCCCGTTCTCGATGGGCCCGCTGGGCTCGCTGATCTCCGAGATCGGCGTGCAGCTGACCGACTCGGCCTACGTCGCGGTCTCGATGCGGATCATGACCCGGATGGGCCGGGCGGCGCTCGATCAGCTCGGCGGCGACGGCGACTTCGTGCCCTGCATGCACACCACCGGATCGCCGGTCGCGACGGGGCAGACCAGCGGGTCGTGGCCGTGCAACGAGGACAAGTACATCGTCCACTTCCCCGAGACGCGCGAGATCTGGTCCTTCGGCTCGGGTTACGGTGGCAACGCGCTGCTGGGCAAGAAGTGCTTCGCGCTCCGGATCGCGTCCGTGATGGCGCGCGACGAGGGCTGGATGGCCGAGCACATGCTGATCCTCAAGCTCACCTCCCCCGAGGGCGGCGTCAAGTACGTGACGGGCGCGTTCCCGAGCGCCTGCGGCAAGACCAACCTCGCGATGCTGATCCCGGCGATCGAGGACTGGAAGGTGGAGACCGTCGGCGACGACATCGCGTGGATGAAGTTCGGCGAGGACGGACGGCTCTACGCGATCAACCCGGAGGCAGGCTTCTTCGGCGTCGCGCCGGGGACGGGCGAGAAGACCAACCCCAACGCGATGGCCACGATCCGCGCCAACTCGATCTTCACCAACTGCGCGAAGACCGACGACGGCGACGTCTGGTGGGAGGGGATGACGGAGGAGCCCCCGGCGCATCTGATCGACTGGCACGGCAACGAGTGGACGCCCGAGTCCGACAAGCCCGCGGCGCATCCGAACGCGCGCTTCACCACGCCGGCCGCGCAGGACCCGGCGATCGCGCCGGAATGGGAGGCGCCGGAGGGCGTGCCGATCGACGCGATGCTGTTCGGCGGCCGCCGCTCCACGGTCATGCCGCTGGTGCACGAGGCGTTCGACTGGGAGCACGCCGTCTTCCTCGGCTCGATCATGGGGTCCGAGACGACCGCGGCGGCGGCGGGCGCGGTCGGCCACCTGCGGCGCGACCCGTTCGCGATGCTCCCGTTCTGCGGCTACCACATGGCCGACTACTTCTCGCACTGGCTCGAGCTCGGACGGCGCGAGGACGCGGTGCTGCCGAAGGTGTTCTACGTCAACTGGTTCCGCAAGGACCCGGACTCCGGTCGCTGGCTGTGGCCCGGCTTCGGCGAGAACGCGCGCGTGCTCGAGTGGGTCTTCCGCCGCTGCGACCGCGCGGTGGAGGCGCAGGACACGCCGATCGGGCGCCTCCCGACGGCGGACGGGCTGGACACCGACGGGCTGTCGATCGACGGCGCGGACCTCGCCGAGCTGCTGCGGGTCGACCCGGAGGAGTGGCTGGCCGAGATCGAGCCGATCCGCGAGTTCTACGCGCAGTTCGGCGAGAAGCTCCCGCGCGAGCTGCGGGCGCAGCTCGACGCGCTCGGGGAGCGCCTGAGCAGCGCGCGGCCCTGACGGCGTAGGGCGGGCGGGGACCCTCGTCCGTCTGCTCGGCGCGGCGGAAGCCGACGGGCTCGCCGCCGACGCGCTCGCCGCGGCGGACGTGTGAGTCTCGCTACGGCGTCTGCCAGCCTGAGAGGCCATGAGCGACGAGCAGCCGGACCTGACCGTTGCCGACGCTGCCGCGTGGCGAACCTGGCTCGCCGGACATCACGACGACCCGACCGGCGTGTGGCTGGTGCTCGCCAAGAAGGGAACCACCCAGCCGACCAGCCTCACGTATGACCAGGCGCTCGACGAAGCGCTGTGTTACGGCTGGATCGATGGTCAGGCTCGGCGCCGTGACGAGCCCACGTACCGACAACGCTTCACTCCCCGCCGGAAGCGCAGCGCGTGGTCGCGACGCAACGTGGGCATCGTCGAGCGATTGATGACCGAGGGCCGGATGCATGCGGCGGGCGTTGCCGAAGTCGAACGGGCGAAGACCGACGGCCGCTGGGATGTCGCCTACGCCGGTCCGGCGACCATCGAGGTGCCGGGCGATCTGACCGCGGCATTGGCCGATGCGCCCACGGCACAAGCGATGTTCGACATCCTCACCAGCCAGAACCGCTACGCCGTTCTGCACCGGATCGATGCCGCCAAACGCGCTGACACGCGGGCGCGACGCATCGAGCGCTACGTCGCGATGCTCGCTCGAGGCGAGACGATCTACCCGCAGAAGGCCAGGCTTTCCGGCTGAGTGTCGGCCTAGTGCGGGTGCTCGCCGCCGGTGGCGGCGGGGGGGCGGGACTCCTCGGCCAGCGAGGTGAGCGTGAGGACGCCGCGCGCCGCCTCCTCGAGCACGAGCGTCGCCTCCTCGGAGGAGCGGGCGTAGAGCTCGACCAGCAGGTGCACGACGATCTGGTCCTCGTCGTGCTTGTGGAAGCGCACGTGCGTGAAGAACTCGCGCGTCCCGTGATCGCCGAACGCGGCGTAGCCCAGCGCGTCGGCGGCCTCGGGGCCCGAGCAGGTCTCGACCGCGTCCGCGTCGACGGTCACGGTGCACGACGCCACCCACGGCGTGCCGGCCACCATCCGCTCCCAGCGGTCCTCGATCGGCTCGATGCGCCCGTTGTGGAACCCCAGGTGGGGCTGGTCATGCATGCAGTCCAGGCACTGCACGACGGCCTCCTGGACCTCGTCGACCACCTCGCCGCGCTCCCCCGAAACGGGGTCGATTCGGTGGATCCCCTCGTAGTGGACCTGCACCTCGAGCTCCTGCGACCAGCATCGGTAGCAGCGCAACCAGGAGCCGATCGGCTCTCGTGAACCATCCATCTGCACCCATTCTATGCTCCGGGCCGTGGCGACTCGCCCCCTGCTGCTGGTCCTCGCCGCGTGGGCGCTGGTCGGCTGCGGCGATCAAGGCCCGAGCGACGAGGAGAAGATCCGCTCCACGCTGACGCAGTTCGAGCGCGCGACGGCCGACGGGGACTACCGGGCGCTGTGCGATCGGATCCTGGCGCCCGCGCTGGTCGAGACGGTCAAGCAGATCGGTCTGCCGTGCGTGGCCGCGCTCGAGCAGGGCTTCGAAGACGTGCGCGAGCCGCGCCTGTCGGTCGGCGCGGTCGCCGTCGAGGGCGACTCGGCGACCGCGCAGGTGCGCTCCAGCGCCGCAGGTCAGGCGCCCAGCGAGGACACCGTCGAGCTGATCAGGGTCGGCGACGCGTGGCGGATCGCGTCGCTGAGCACCGGGGCGGCGTCCGCGGCGCCCTGACACGTTCCCGGGTCGTCGTCGCGCGGTCCAGCTTCCTACGACCCGGTGGCGGCCGTGGCCAGCACGTCCTCGAGCGGCGTGTGGTCCAGGCCCAGTGCGGCAGCCACGGCGGGGTGAGTCACCTGGCCGGCGCAGACGTTGAGGCCGCCGGCGAGGCTGGGGTCGTCGCTCATCGCATCTCGCCAGCCGCGGCCGGCGAGCTCGACCACGTAGGGAAGCGTTGCGTTCGTGACGGCCAGCGTGGACGAAACCGGCACGGCGCCCGGGAGGTTCGCCACGCAGTAGTGGATGACCCCGGCGTATTCGTACACCGGGTCCGCGTACGTCGTCGCCCGCGACGTCTCGCAGCATCCGCCCTGGTCGATCGACACGTCACACATGACGCTGCCGGGCCGCATCGAGCGGATCATGGCCTCGGTGATCACCTTCGGCGCGGCTGCGCCCGGCACCAGGACGGCGCCGACGACGAGATCGGCATGGGCCACGCAATCGGCCAACCGGCTGGAGCTGGAGACGAGCAGCTCGATCGACCCGGAGAGGGTGGTCTCGAGGTTGCGCAGTCGCTGCATCGACGTGTCCAGCAGCTGGACGTGGGCGCCCACGCCGAGTGCGATGATCGCCGCGTTGTAGCCGACGGCACCGCCGCCCACGATGACCACTCGCGCGGGCGGGATCCCGGGCACCGCGCCGGGTAGGACGCCGCGGCCCCCGTTCGGCTTCTGCAGATAGGCGATGCTCGATAGGACCGCGAGCTGTCCCGCCACCTCGCTCATCGGCGCCAGGAGTGGCAGGCGGCCCCCGGAGTCGCACACCGTCTCGTAGGCGATCGCGGTGGTTCCGGCCGCGATCAGCGCCTCGGTCAGCTGCCGGTCCGCCGCGAGGTGCAGGTAGGTGAACAGCACGAGGTCGTCGCGCAGGTAGCCGTACTCGGTCGGCTGGGGCTCCTTGACCTTCAGGACGAGCTCGGCGCTCCACGCCTTCGCGGTGGAGCCGAGGGTCGCGCCGGCGTGCTCGTACTCGCCGTCGGAGAACGAGCTGCCCTCGCCGGCGCCGCGCTCGACGACGACGTCGTGTCCGTGGGCGACGAGCTCGCGGGCGCCGTCGGGCGTGGCGGCGACGCGGTACTCCTGGACCTTGGTCTCGCTCGGTACGCCGATCTGCATGGCGGGCTCCTTGGTGGGCTGGGCGGGCAGCAGTCGGTCGCTCGCGTGGGCCGGCCGGAGGCCGCCACGCCATGCAGTGTCATTGGCGGGCGCCGCCGCGGCGAGCGACGAAGTGGTGCAATCTCGACCTCTCGGTTGTGCCTGACTGTTGGGCCGCTTCGCGCCTCGCACCCGCGAACATGATCCGTGTCGGCCGGATCCGGGGGAGATCCATTTGTCTACGGCGACCCGATCCAGGACAGCAACCGAATTTCGGAGGACCTGATGGGCTCCAGCGCAACGAACCACTCGCCGGAACCGGCCGACGTACCGCCTGGAGTTCTTCGCCGAGCCATCGCCGCGTCGGCCATCGGCAACGCGACCGAGTGGTTCGACTACGGCATCTACGCCTACGGCGTCACCTACATCTCCGCCGCCCTCTTCCCCGGTGACACCGAGGACGCGACGCTGTTCGCGCTGGCGACGTTCTCGATCTCCTTCCTGGTGCGGCCCCTGGGCGGCCTGTTCTGGGGGCCCCTGGGCGATCGGCTGGGCCGCAAGGCGGTCCTGGCGTTGACGATCCTGATGATGGCCGGAGCGACACTGTGCGTCGGCTTGATTCCGTCGTACGACTCGATCGGATTCTGGGCACCGGCGCTGTTGATCGTCCTGCGCATGATCCAGGGGTTCTCGACCGGCGGTGAGTACGGCGGGGCCGCGACCTTCATGGCCGAGTACGCGCCCGACAACAGGCGTGGCTTCTGCGGCAGCTTCCTCGAGTTCGGAACCTTGGCCGGATTCGCACTCGGAGCGTTCCTCATGCTGGGCGTCTCGTCCTTGCTCAGCGACGCCGCGATGGAGTCCTGGGGCTGGCGACTGCCGTTCCTGGTAGCGGCTCCGCTGGGCCTCATCGGCATGTACCTGAGGTCCAGGATGGAAGACACCCCGGTGTTCCGTGAGCTGGAGGAGAAGGGACAGACCGAGAAGGAGGCCACGACCCAGTTCAAGGACCTGATCGCCGGATTCTGGAAGCCGCTGCTGACGCTGGGCGGGCTCGTGGTCGCGCTGAACGTCGTCAACTACACCCTGCTGAGCTACATGCCCACCTACCTCCAGACCGAGATCGGCCTGAGCGCCGACGGAGCACTCGTCGTGCCGATCACCGGGATGCTCTGCATGATGCTGTTCCTGCCGTTCGCCGGGGCGCTCTCGGACCGGGTCGGCCGCAAGCCGATGTGGTTGTTCTCCATGGTCGGCCTGCTGGTCATGGTGGTGCCGATGTACATGCTCATGGCCACAGGCCTCGCGGGCGCGATCATCGGCTTCGCGGTCCTCGGCCTGCTCTACGTCCCGCAGCTGGCGACGATCTCGGCGACCTTCCCGGCGATGTTCCCGACGCATGTGAGGTACGCCGGCATGGCGATCGCCTACAACGTGTCGACCTCGTTGTTCGGCGGAACGGCGCCCGCCGTCAACGACTGGCTGATCGGTCAGACCGGCCAGAACCTGGTGCCGGCGTACTACATGATGGTGTCGTGCGTGGTGGGCCTGGTGGCGCTCTACTTCGTCACCGAGACGGTCGGCTGCTCGCTCCGCGGCAAGTACATCCCCGGAAGCAAGAAAGCACTGGCAGAGCTCGACGGAGGGCTGGCAGAGCGCGCGCCGGCCCAAGCGTGAGCCTGCTCAGAGCCACGGTCTTCAGGAAGACGCAGCGCCGACGCGCGCCTCGAGCGCCCGCATCAGCGCAGGCCCCTCGAGCGCCGGGTCCTGCTCGGCCAGGAAGCGCTCGGCGGCCCGGCGCCCGCCGAGCGCGCGCAGGCCGCGCTCGCCGTGCTCGGCGACGAAGTCCGCCAGCGCGCCGAGGCGGCG